>NZ_JBHTWX010000003.1:0-148295 GCF_042792155.1 Kitasatospora sp. NPDC056651
GGGCCGCCGTTCCGGCCCCGCCGAGCGCTTCCCTCCCGCCGAGGCAGCGCCCCGGACCCTCACCGAGCACGCCCGTTCCCGAGCACGGAGAGCACACATGACATCCGCCGCTGAGCCCGCGGCACCGTACGCCGGGGCGCCTCGCCAACCCGACCACGGGCCCGATCAGGACGTCCCGCGCACCATCACCGCCCCCGCGACCCCGGGCGACCGGGTGTTCCGCGGCGTGCTGCGGCTGGCCGGCCTCTCGGTCTTCGCGATCATGGGACTGATCGCCTTCTTCCTGGTCCTGCGCGGCACCGACGCGCTGCGCGCGGTCGGCTGGTCCTTCCTGACCGAGCAGAAGTGGCAGACCGCCGCCCACAACTTCGGCATCGCCGCCGTCCTGCCCAACGGCCTGCTGATCGCGCTGATCGCGCTGGTCATCGCTGTCCCGGTGGCACTCGGCACCGCGATCTTCATCTCCGAGTACGCGCCGGTGCGCCTGCGCGCCGCGCTGATCTCGCTCGTCGACCTGATGGCGGCGATCCCCAGCATCGTCTACGGCCTGTGGGGCCTGTTCTTCCTCCAGCCGCGGATCATCGGCTTCGTCCGCTGGATGGCCAACCACCTGGGTGACGCCATTCCCTTCCTCAAGGTGCGCATCGGAGACATCGGCACCTCGTACACCTCCTCGACCTTCATCGCCGGCGTGGTGGTCTCCCTGATGATCATCCCGATCGTCGCCTCGCTCAGCCGGGAGGTCTTCTCCCAGGCCCCGCAGGGCGAGCGGGAGGGCGCGTACGCGCTGGGCTCCACCCGCTGGGGGATGATCCGCACCGTGGTCCTGCCGTTCGGCAAGGGCGGCGTCATCGGCGCGGTGATGCTGGGCTTCGGCCGCGCGATGGGCGAGACCATCGCCGTCGCGCTGATCATCTCGCCGAACTTCAAGGCCATCACCCACATCCTCGAGAACGGCGCCAACTCGATCTCCGCGCTGATCGCGCTGCGCTTCGGCGAGTCGGACTCGCTGTCGCTGTCCGCGCTGATGGCCGCCGGCCTGGTGCTGTTCGCGCTCACCCTGCTGGTCAACGTGCTGGCCGGGGTCGTCATCAACCGCTCGCGCTCCGGCGCCGCGACGGCGGACTGAGCATGACGAACCCTCGAACCGCCCACGGGGCACGCCGTCACCCGAACAGTGAAGGGACCATCCGATGACCACGCTCGACCTGCCGCCGGTCGCGGTGCCCGACCCCGCCGGCGAACCCGACCCCGCCGGCGAACCCGCGCCGCCCGGGCCCGCCGCCGGGGACCGGGGCCCCGAGAAGAAGCTCCGGATCGGTGGCGTCACCCGCGACGACGTGTTCACCGTGGCGGGCGCGGCGATCGGCTCGCTCGCACTGGACTGGGTGCTGTACGAGCGGGTGCTGCCGTTCAGCGGCGCCCTCGGCTTCCTGCTCTGCTGGTACCTGCTCTTCCTGGCCGGCTACTACGCGCTCGGCCGGCTCCAGTGGAACCCGATGAT
This sequence comes from Kitasatospora sp. NPDC056651, assembly GCF_042792155.1. NCBI lineage: Bacteria > Bacillati > Actinomycetota > Actinomycetes > Kitasatosporales > Streptomycetaceae > Kitasatospora > Kitasatospora sp. NPDC056651. The sequence goes on from NZ_JBHTWX010000003.1 coordinate 1,505, forward strand.
GGTGCGCGACAGGCTGGTCGCCGTGGTCACCTGGAGCTCCGGGCTGCTGGTGGTCGCGCTGATCGCCGACCAGATCGGCTACGTCGCCAGCCGGGGCTGGGAGGCGGCCCAGCACCTCAACTTCTTCACCGAGTCGATGGAGCACACCGGCCCGCTCGACCCGCTCACCTCCGGCGGCGCGCTCAACGCGATCGTCGGCTCGCTCGAACAGCTGGGCCTGGCCACGTTGTTCGCCGTTCCGCTGGGCATCGCGGCGGCCGTCTTCATGTCCGAGGTCGGCGGCCGGATGGCCCGCCCGGTGCGGACCCTGGTCGAGGCGATGACGGCGCTGCCGTCCATCGTGGCCGGCCTGTTCATCCTCGGCGTCGTGATCATCACCTTCGGCTTCGAGAAGAGCGGCTTCGCGGCCTCGCTCGCGCTCACCGTGATGATGATGCCGATCGTCACCCGCGCCGCCGAGGTGGTCATCCGGCTGGTGCCCGGCACCCTGCGGGAGGCCTCGTACGCGCTCGGCGGCAGCCAGTGGCGCACGGTGTGGAACGTGGTGCTGCCCACCGCCCGGCCCGGCCTGGTGACCGCGGTGGTGCTCGGCATGGCCCGCGGTGTCGGCGAGACCTCGCCGGTGCTGCTCACTTCCGGCTTCACCTCGCAGTTCAACGGCAACCCCTTCGACGGGCACCAGGTCTCGCTGCCGCTCTACATCTGGAACTACGTCAAGCAGCCGTACGACGGCATGGTCGCGCGCGGCTTCGCGGCCGGTCTGACGCTGATGGGCGTGGTGCTGATCCTCTTCGTCACCGCGCGCGTGATCGGCGGTCGCCGACCCGGGCAGCTGACCCGGGCGCAGAAGCGCATGATCGCCCGGGAGGCCCGCCGCCAGGAGGCGGCGGCGCTCGGTGCCATTGCCCGCCCCTACGCCCTCCACTCGCAGGCGAAGCACTGATGTCCAGCCCAACCACCCTCCGCCCTCTAGGAGTTCACATGATCCGGGAGGCCGCAAGGCGCTCCATGGCCCGGCTGCTGGCAGGAGCGATGTCCCTGTCGCTCGCCACGGCCTCCCTGCTGATCGGGCAGACCCCGGCCCACGCCGCCTCGGTCTCGCTGAGCGCGGACGGGTCCAGCTGGGCCGGTCCCGCCATCGACCAGTGGCGGCAGGACGTGTCCCCGCAGGGCATCCAGATCAACTTCAACCCGGTCGGCTCGGCGGCCGGCCGCACCCAGTGGGCGATCGGGCAGGACGACTTCACCGCCTCCGACGTGCCGTTCCGCTCCTCGCCGGACACCGGCCTCGGCCAGTCCGGCCACGCGAACGGCGGCGGCGAGCGGGAGAACCCGGTCTACGGCTACTCCTACGTGCCGATCACCGCGGGCGGCACCACCTTCATGTACAACCTGGTGGTCGGCGGCAAGCAGGTCCGTGACCTGCGGCTCTCCCCGCAGACCGTCGTGGACATCTTCACCGGCCGGATCACCAACTGGAACGACCCGAAGGTCACCGCCGACTACGGCAAGCAGCTGCCGAACCTGCAGATCACCCCGGTGATCCGCTCCGACGGCTCCGGCGCCACCGCGCAGTTCACCCGCTGGATGGAGCACACCCACAAGGACCAGTGGGAGGCCTACTGCAAGTCGGTCAACGGGGTGAGCTGCGGCGACTACACCGAGTTCTTCCCGCCCTCCGGCCGGATGGTCGCCCAGAACGGCTCCGACGTGGTGGCCGGCTACATCAAGTCCCCGGGCAACGTCGGCACCATCGGCTACGACGAGTACGCCTTCGCCAAGCGCAGCAACTGGCCGGTCGTGAAGGTGCTCAACCAGGCCGGCTACTACTCGCTGCCGACCGCCTCCAACGTCGCCGTCGCGCTCACCGCCGCCAGGATCCGCGGCGTGGACGACAGCACCGCGCCGGACGACCCGAACTACCTCCAGCAGAACCTCGACGGCGTCTACACCATGGACGACCCGCGGGCGTACCCGATCTCCAGCTACAGCTACCTGATCGTGCCGCGGGCCGGTGCGGCCAACCCGCCGCCGCCGCGCTTCAACAACGACAAGGGTTCCGCCCTCAGCCGCTTCCTCTCGTACGTGCTGTGCGAGGGCCAGGGCAAGGCGGACGACCTCGGCTACTCGCCGATCCCGCGCGGCCTCGTCAAGGGCGGTCTGCTCCAGACCAGGAACATCCCCGGCAACGCCAGCCCGGTAGACCCGAACACCCTCTCCAACTGCGCCAACCCGACCTTCAACTCGGCCGGGGAACTGACCGTCCTCAAGAACGCCCCGATGCCGAGCCCCTGCGACAAGGCCGGCAGCCCGCTGGACTGCACCGTGAAGAACGGCCAGCCGGTCAAGACCGGGTCGGACCCCGCCGGTTCCGGCGGCGCGGCCGGTGGTTCCGGTGGTGCGGCGGGCGGTTCCGGCGGCACCGGCGGCTCCGGGGACGGTTCCGCCGGGGGAACGGGCGGCACGGGCGGTGCCGGTGACGGCACGGCCGGCGGCGCGGGCGACCCGAACGCGGCCGGCGCAGACCCGAACGCGGCCGGCGCCGGCGACGGCACCGGGGACGTGATCGACCCGCAGACCGGCCAGGTGGTCGCCCGCGGCCGCGGCACCGGCGGCGGCGCCACCGAGGTGGCGGCCAACGTGGTCGAGATCAGCGGCAAGCCCGAGGACTGGATGCTGTCCTCCCTCACCGCGGTGGAACTGCTCGCCGTGGTGCTCGTCCCGCCGCTGCTCGGCCGCCGGCTGCTGCGCCGCCGCAAGAGCTCGGGCGGCACCTCGTGACCGCCCCGGTGCTGGAGAAGCCCGTCGTCCGGCCCGCGCCGGCGCCGCAGCCCGGGCCCGCGGCGCCCGCCGCCCCCACCCGGCCGGCCGTCTCCGCCGGACGGCGGCGCTTCCTCCAGGGCGCCTGGGCGGTCAGCCTGGCGGCCGCGCTGGTGCTCGGCTTCGTCGGGTTCCTGTTCACGCTCTCGAACGTCCAGCAGCGGCACTACCAGTCGACCGGGTACAAGACCTTCCGCGACCAGCTGGCCCGGGCGGTCGCCCCGACCGGTGCGGCCGCCGACGGCGCCCCGGTGGCGCTGCTGGACATCCCGGCGATCGGCCTGCACCAGGCCGTGGTGGTCGAGGGCACCACCGGCCGGGACCTGATGCGCGGCCCCGGCCACCGCCGGGACACCGCGCTGCCCGGCCAGCGCGGGGTCGCGGTGGTCTTCGGCCGAGGCGCCACCTTCGGGGCGCCGTTCGCCTCGCTGTCCAAGCTGCGGGTCGGCGACAAGATCGAAGCCACCACCGGCCAGGGCAAGTTCACCTACACCGTCAACGCGTACGGCGACGGCGACCACCCGATCGGCGACCCGGCCCGCAACCGGCTGGTGCTGGTCACCGGCGACTCCGACTGGATCCCAGGCTCCACCGTGCTGATCGGCGCCCGGCTGGACGGCGCCCCGGAGCAGAACCCCGGCGGCCGGCCCGCGACCGTCCCGTACGACAAGGCGCTGGCCGCGGACAAGGGTGCGCTGGCCACGCTCCAGCTGTGGTCGCTCGGCCTGCTCGGCGCGGTGGCCGGCGCCCTGGTGCTGGCCCGGTACTGGCGGCGCTCGGTCGCGTACCTCAGCCTCGCGCCGGTGGTCGGCGCGCTGCTCTGGGCGGTCTACGAGAACGCCGCCGCCCTGCTGCCCAACCTCTACTGACGCGCGCCCGGAGGACCGTTCCGATGACCGACGCACCACTGACCGACACTCCGGCGACCGATCCGGTCGCCGACACCATCACCCTCCCCCCGGTCGCCCCGTACACCGACGACCGGTACACCGGCGACCAGTACCAGGGGGACCAGTACCCCGACGGCGAGCCGCTGGCCGGGCTGGAGACCCGGGACGTCTCGGCCTGGTTCGGCAGCCGCAAGGTGCTGGAACGGGTCTCGCTGGCGATGCCGGCCGGCGAGGTCACCGCGCTGATCGGCCCGTCCGGCTGCGGCAAGTCCACCTACCTGCGGATCCTCAACCGGATGCACGAGATGGTGCGCGGCGCCGCCCTGGCCGGCGAGGTGCTGCTGGACGGCGACGACGTCTACCGGCCCGGACGGCGCCCCGCCGAGGTGCGGCGCCGGATCGGGATGGTGTTCCAGCGGCCCAACCCGTTCCCCGCGATGTCCATCCAGGACAACGTCTCCAGCGGGCTCAAGCTCGCCGGGATCAAGGTGTCCAAGGACGAGCGCCAGCACCTGGTGGAGACCAGCCTGCGCCGGGCCGGGCTCTGGGACGAGGTGTCCACCCGGCTGCACACCCCGGGCGGGGCGCTCTCCGGCGGGCAGCAGCAACGCCTGTGCATCGCACGGTCGTTGGCCGTCTCGCCGGACATCCTGCTGATGGACGAGCCGTGCTCCGCGCTCGACCCGACCTCCACCCGGCGGGTCGAGGAGACCATCGACGAACTGCGCGGGCGGCTGACGATCGTGATCGTCACCCACAACATGCAGCAGGCCCAGCGCGTCTCGCAGAGCTGCGCGTTCTTCCTGGCCACCCACGACACCCCGGGCCGGATCATCGAGGCCGGGCCGACCGAGCAGATCTTCGGCAGCCCGCGCGACCAGCGGACCTCGGACTACGTCAACGGCCGCTTCGGCTAGGACCGGACAGGGCCCAGCAGGCTCGGGGCGCGCTCGGGAGGCCCGGGCGCGCCCCGCGGGCGCTCAGGCCCGCTCGGGCGCGCCCTGGAGGCCGAGCAGCCGCTCCAGCACCGCCGCGACGCCGTCCTGCTCGTTGCTCACCGTGTGCCGCGGCACCGCCGCCAGCACCTGCGGGTGCGCGTTGGCGACGGCGTACGCGGTGCCGGCCCAGGCCAGCATCTCCAGGTCGTTCGGCATGTCGCCGAAGGCCACCACCTCGCTCCGGTCGATCCCGTGCCCGGCGCACCAGCGGGCCAGCGTGCTGGCCTTGGTGACGCCGGGCGCGCTGATCTCCAGCAGCGGGATCGCCGCGGAGCGGGTGATCTCGGCCAGGTGCCCGGCGGCCTCCCGGGCCTCGGCGAGGAATGTGTCCGGGTCGAGGTCCGGGTGCTTGGCCAGCAGTTTGAACAGGCCCCGGACCGGGCCGCCGGCGCCCAGCAGCTCCTCCGCCGGGCCGACGTGGTGCTCCAACTCGTCGCCGCCCCACATCGGCACCGCGTACCCGGCCTCGCGGGCCCAACCGTCCGGGTACTCGAAGGCGAACGCGGTGCCGGGCAGCTTGGCCCGCAGCGCCTCGACCACCGCCAGGGTGGTCTCCACCGGCAGCGGGAAGGTCTCCAGCAGCTCGCCGCGCCGCACGTCCACCACCGCGCCGCCGTTCGAGCAGATCGCCACGCCGTGGCCGCCGATGTGCGGGCTCACCTGCTGCATCCAGCGCGGCGGCCGCCCGGTCACGAACACCACCTGCACCCCGGCCGCCTCGGCCGCCGCCAGTGCCGCGGCGGTGCGGTCGGAGACGGTGCCGCCGGAGCAGAGCAGGGTGCCGTCCAGGTCGGTGGCGATGAGGCGGGGCGCGGTACGGGGTTCGGTCACCGGTCCATCTTCGCCCATCGGCGCCGCCCGGTCACCGGCGGCGGCCCGCGGCCGGCCCCCGTCCGCACCGTGATCAAGCCCTTCATGCGCCGTTTCCGGCCGATCCGCCCGCATCCGGGGTGCGGGCCTGGCCCCGGCGGGCAGGAAATCGCCACGGCCACCCCGTCGGCAGGAAGAGCCATGCCCACACGCCAGCTCCGCGACCAGCCGCCCCCGACCGCCCACCCCGACCCCCGTGCGGGGCGGGCCCCCGAAGCCTCGCGCGACCCGGTCCTGCTCGGCGACGTCCTCTTCCACACCCTCGCCGACCTCGCCCGCCGCACCGCCGCGCCCTCCCTCCCCACCCAGCGCACCCGCCCGCACCCGTAGGGCGGCCCGGTTCCGCCCGGTTCCGCACGGCTCCGCCCGGCGGCGCGGGCGGAGCCGGGCCCCCGTTCAGGAGGGGAGGCGGTTCAGTGCCGCGGTGGCGATGCCCTCGACGTAGCTCGGGGCGTCGGTGGGCCGGCCGGTGACTTCGAGGACGGCGACCCTGGTGCCGCTGCGCAGGACCGCGGCCCCGCCGCTGAAGACGCCGTCGCCGTTGTAGGCCGGGTACCAGTGGGCGGTGCCGCCGTTGACGGTCAGGGTGTGGGCCGCGCCGTAGTACCAGTGGCCGGCGGGCTCGTCCTGGCAGTCCTGGAGGAGCGCGACGAACTGCTGCTCCCAGGCGGCGGCCGTGGTCCCGGTGGGGGCGCTCGCGGCCGACTCGGTCAGTCGGCCGGTGGTGTCGAAGGTCCAGGTCACGGACGCGTACGCGGTGGCCTGGCCGTTGGTCTGGCTGCGCATCGTCTCCTCCCCGGAGCACGCGGACAGCCCTTGGCGCCCGGCCAGCTCGATGGTCGCGCCGGTCGGGTTCGGGCCCCGCCGGAAGTCCTCGCTCTGGACGAGGGCGGCGGACCCGAGTCCGGGCGCGGCGGCCGCGGCCGGGCGGGCGGCCGCCGTACGGTGCGTGGCCCCGTCGGCGGTGGCCGACTGGCTGCCGACGACACTGACCGCGATCAGTGCGGCGGCGCAGCAGGCCGCGGCGGCGACCCGGTTGCGGCGAACGGACTTCTGCTGGACTGCCCGGTTCTCGGTCATCTGGTCCCCCTGCTGGTCGGGACGCCTGCTGCGTCCTCGTACAACCGGGGAGATGCCGCCGCGGGAGGGAAAGTTGGAGCCCGGACCGGCTGTTTCACAGCTGTGACAGAGCGGTCCTGACGACGCGGTCCATCGCGGCCGTCCCCAGGCAGGCGCCGACCTCCAGCACCCCGTAGTGGTTGCCGCTGCGCAGCACGGCGATGCCGCCGCAGGGCTCCGTGCCCTCGGGTGCCCTGCCGGTGGTGTTGAGGGTGCCCTGGTACACGCCCATCCAGCTCGCGGTGACGTCCGGGGCGAGCCGGAGCGTCGTCGTCCTTCCGTAGACCCAGTGCCCTACCGGTTCCTCCTGGCAGGGCACCTGCTCCAGCAGCAGGCGCTGGGCGAAGTTCTCCGCCAGGGAAGGACTCTGGGTCTCGGCGGCGACCTCACGGGCGACCTGGTCGGCGTGGTCGAAGGCCTGCGTGGGGTCGTCCGGACCGGTGCGGGTGCCGGTCATCAGGCCGCGGAAGTGGGCGCCGGGCCCGCCCAGGGTCTGGGTGAGGGTCTTCTCGCCGGTGCAGGTCGGGTTGGCGTAGTTCCCGTCGCCGTACCGGTCGGTGACGTGGATCCGCCCGGTGTCGATGTCCGGGCCGAACGCCGCGGGGTCCAGCAGGTTCGCGGTCGTCACCAGCCCGGTCGCACCGGTCGGCGCGTCGGAGCCGGGGCCGGCGCCGGAGGCCGAGGACGCGGGTGTCGGGCCGGACACGCCGGGCGCCGCGGGAGCGGACGCGTCCTGGGACGCCCCGTCGACCGCGGCAGCCGACCGCGCGGCCGGGTGCGCGATGGCACCGGGGGGCGGCGGCAGGACGAACCGGCCGGTCGCCAGCCCGAGCGCGCCCGCCGCCACCAGGGCGACGACGGCGGACCGGGGACGGACGACGACCCGGCGGCCGCCCGCCGCGGGACCGCCGTTCACGGACCGGTGACCAGGCGCTCGCGCATGAAGCGGCGGGCCTGGTGGATGCGGTCCTTGACCGTGCCTAACGGGGCACCCAGCTCCTCGGCCACCTGGGCGTAGGTCAGGTCGCCCAGGTCGCGCAGCACGAAGGACTCCACCAGGGCGGGGTGCTGCCGCTCCAGCGCGGCCAGCGCCTCCATCAGGTCGAGCCTGGTCCCGGCGATGACGCTGGTGGTGCGCGGGTCCACGGGCTCGGGGAGGTCGGCGTGGCTGTCCTCGGCGCGCCGGCGCATCGAGCGGTAGGTGGACCGGGCGGCGTTCGAGGCGATCACCGTCACCCAGCCCAGGAAGGAGCCGCGGCCCCCGTACTCGCCCAGGTGCGTGCTGATGGACAGCAGCGCGTCCTGCGCCGCCTCCTCCGCGTCGGCGTGGTGGGGCAGGAAGCGCGAGCAGCGGCGCAGCACCACCGGCCGCAGCTTGGCCAGCAGGTACTCCACCGACCCCGGGTCCCCCGCCTGAGCGGCCGTCACGAGCCGTTCCAGCTCGCCGTCCTCGAACACCCGGATCCCCCCGTTCCGTCCCGCCCGGCATCCCACCGCCGAACGGAAGTTCCATACTCCCCCCGACTCCGGCAGAATGCTGCCACATGCGCAAGCTCGGCCGTTACCTCCTTCTGGAGCGGCTCGGGGCAGGCTCCTTCGCCACGGTCTGGAAGGCCTACGATCCGGAGCTCGACACCGAGGTCGCGGTGAAGGTGCTGGCCGAGAACTGGGCCGCCAACGCCGATGTGCGCGAGCGGTTCCTGGCGGAGGCGAGGCTGCTGCGCCGGATCGCCAGCCCGCGGGTGGTCCGGGTGCACGACGTCGGGGTGCAGGAGGACCGGCCCTACTTCGTCATGGACTACGTACGCGGCGGCACCCTCGCGGACCGGGTCGGGCAGTGCGAGCCGCAGGAGGCGCTGCGGCTGGCCGCGGAGGCGGGCTACGCGGTCCAGGTCCTGCACGAGGCGGGCGTGGTGCACCGCGACGTCAAGCCGTCCAACCTGCTGCTCGCCACCGACCCCGCGCCCGACGCGGTGCTGGTGGCGGATCTGGGCAGCGCGAAGCAGCTGGCCGACGCGTCCGGGCTGACGGTGACCACGGGCACGCCCGCGTACATGGCACCGGAACAGGCCTTCCAGACCGGTGGGTTCGACGGGAGGGCCGACGTCTACGCGCTGGCCGTCGTGACCTACGAGCTGCTGACCGGGCAGAAGCCGTTCGGCCCGGGCGGACGCGCCACCGCCCTGCTGACCGACCAGCCGACCGCCTCGACGCTGCCGGCGCTCCCGGCCGGGACGGAGCTCCCGCCGAACGTCGCCCTGCTGCTGCGGACCGCGATGTCCGTCGAGCCGGCGGACCGGCCGCCGACCGCCCGGGCCTTCGCGGACGCGCTGCTGGCTCCGGTCCCGCAGTCCCGGCCCCTGGAAGGCCCCGGGTGGCTGACCCCGCGCGCGGTCTGGCTGGCGTCGGGCACGGTGTTCACGGCGGCGGCCCTGCTGGGCTGGCTGCGGCGCTGAATCCGACAGGAAGCCGGTCCGCACCGGCGGTCGTGTCCCTAGAGAGGAATCCGGCCGCAAACGCGTGAAGGAGCCCGTCCTCTTCGCCGCAGACTGCGCCCTCAACCCGTCGACCGGGTCACCACCTTGCTCTACACCGACGGCATCTCCCGTCAATCTCCGCAGGGATAGCACCGCCCCCGTTGGCACCTCACCGAGCAGATGGTCGAGATCGGCACAGACCGTGGCAGCGCTGAATCATTAATCGATATTGCCACCAATACAATCCAATCATTAGGAAATTTGTTCCAATTTCAGACCCCACACTAGGCGGTTCCAGCTCCGGGATTCATCCCCCACTGGGCCGTGTATTATTTCCGCATGACCAGCCGACAGCTCTCACTGGGTGATGGCCTGACGCCGCCAGCGGAGATCACGATGACGCTCACCCTCGTCACGCCCGAGCTGGCAAAGGAGTGGTTCGAGCGCAACATCAAGAACAACCGCCCCATCTCCAACTCGAAAGTCAAGCAATGGCGGGCGGCGATTGACGAGGGTCGCTGGAAGCTGACGCATCAGGGAATTGCATTTGACCCCGACGGCAACCTGATTGACGGACAGCACCGCCTCGCGGCCATTGCTGCCGGCGATCGCCCGGTCTGGCTTCCGGTCTTCTGCGGCGTCCCGGCGGAATGTTTTGCTGTCCTAGATATCAACTACCATCGCAGCGCCGCAAACTCTCTCAGTATTGCCGGCCACAAGAACACGGCCACCCTTGCCGCCACCATTAAGCTCATCGCAGCTTATGATGCAAACAGTTTCTCATCTTCCAGTAGCAGCATGACCAACGAGGAGCACCTTGCGCTGGCCGAGAAGATGCCCGGCGTAGGGGAAGCTACTCACTTCGGCCTTCGCCTCTGGAAGGCGATCCGAATTACGCCATCTGCCGCCGCCGCAGCCGCCTACATCACTCGACGGGAACGTAGGGATCTCACAATTGGACAATGGGAGAGGTGGGAGGAGGGTCTTATCACGGGTGCGATGCTCCCCGGAAATGATCCTCGATTGAACCTGCGTGAGGCAATGAAGAAGAGAGCGATCGAAAGTATCGCCGCCAAGGCCGCCAGCGAGGCTGGCCGGGTAAAAATCCACGCGACCCGTGATATCGCCAAGGGGCAGATCGCCACCTATCTTCTGGCCTTCAACGCCTGGGTCGAGAACAGGAAGCCACGGTCCTTCGTCTGGAACCCGAGCGAGGATCCCATGCCAACCGTGACCTTGGCTCCGTTCGCCAGGCGAACTTAATCCTCGCCAGGGGTCATATGTTCCCCCGCCAGGCTGCGACGTCACGCGCAAGACACTTGCGGTCTCGATGAACCACGAAATCCGTGCCACTAGCCGAGGCGGCTATGTCGCCGCGTACGAGGCGGTAAAGCCCCAGCTGGATTCGCCGCTCGGCGGCGCCCTCCTGCTGCCCAATGCACCCGTTGCGCCACGCTCCAGGACGAACCATGGCTCGGGGCGGTCCCCACGCTGGTGGCAGCGGCCACGACCACAGAGCGACTCAGGACCGCACGCCGACGGCCTCGGTCAAGCCTCGTCCACCCGTCGTCACTTAACCCTTGGTAGCGACAAAACTTCAGAGAGATGTATGCATTACGCGCATGATATTGTGCGCTTGATGAAGATGTCGGCACCCTCGCTACTTCCGCTCTTCCGGTCCCAGCTGCAGGGAGACCTACTGGCGCTCGTCCTGCTGCACCCGGATCGCAGCTGGACACTCACCGCGCTTGCGGGGGAGTTGGAGTCCTCGCACACAGCTGTCCTCCGCGAGGTGGACCGACTGGTCGGCGCGGAGATCCTCTCGGAGGAGCGGGTCGGGCGAACCCGAGTCATCACAGCCAGGACCGACACTGTCCTGTACCGGCCGCTTTGCGACCTGTTGCTGGTGACGTACGGGCCGATGCCTCGCTTGAGTGCGCTCCTGTCCGATCTGGATGGCGTCGACGAGGCGTACATCTACGGTTCCTGGGCAGCCCGTCATAGCGGCGCGCCAGGACCGATCCCAGCGGACATCGACGTCTTGGTCATCGGACGACCCGATCCGGACGAACTCTTCGATCTCGCCGAGCGTGCATCTGGGGAGCTGCGCCGGGACGTCAACGTCCACCGTGTCACCCCGGAGGCGTGGACATCGCCGAGTGACGAACCATTCCTGACCTCGGTCCGCGAGCGACCGCTGGTCCGCCTGCAACTGCGCGAGGAGAGCCGCGAATGAGCCGCTGGGAGCAGGGCCGGGCATTCGTTGACGACCTGATCCATCGCAGGGAGGTCGAGAGGGTGCCGGCCTCGACGGAGAACGCGGAGGCGGAACTCGCCCAGGCCCGACAGCACTTGGCCTCTGCGCAGCTGCTACTCGACGTCGACCCGGTCGGCGCATACAGCCTTGCCTATGACGCTGCGCGCAAGGCGCTGGCGGCGGTCCTGGTGAACCAGGGACTTCGCGCCACGAGCAGGGGAGGCCATGTCACGGTCTACGAGACAGTGAAGGCCCAGCTGGACCCGCCGCTCGGAACCATCCTGCGACCGTTCAACCGCATGCGTGTCCGCCGGAACGAGAGCGAATACCGATCTGCCGAAGCTCCGCCGGTCACCCCCGAGGAGGTCAGGGGAGATCTGCCGAAAGCGCAGGCGATCATCGAGCTGGCGGAAAAGGCCATGCCGCACATGGGTCGCTACTGATCGTCGAAAGTTGGCGTCCACGCTTACAGATGATCGGGCTGGGGCGGTACTCGTCCAGGACGACATCGCACCCGAGATCAGCCACGCCCCGTCTGCCGAGTGAACGGGTACCAGGCAGGTGAGGAGGAATCCGCCCTTGGACACTCTGCGGAAGGCCGCCCGCCCGACGTTTGAGTACGTGCGGTACTCCAGGTCGTCGACCAGGTTCAGCAGGACAAGGGCATCCCCGTCCTTGCGCTGGACCTCGAAGATGCCTTCGACCGGGTCACGCCAACCGAGCAGCATCGCCCGATCGGCTTCGATCAGGTCCCGTCGCCCGGCGATGAACCGGTCCACCACGGTCGAACCGTCCGGCAGGCGGTACCGCAGGATGAAGTTGTCGATGATCCGGATCGCATCGCCTTCCTCCAACTGCCGCTGAGGCCCGGCGGCCTCCAGGAGGAGTGGCGTCAACCATCGGTCGAAGCGCGGCCCCTGGGCGAAGGAGACGAGTTCGCCCTTCAGTTCGGAGCTTCGCTCGATCAGGCCTCGCAACGACGCCTCGTCCTTGCTCCGTACAACAGCAGTCATGCGAGCCCTCCCGGTCCTGAAGGTTCCGACGCTCACTGCGCCCAGTAGTAGCGGTACGCTTCGACCCATTCCGCTCCGTCCGGAGCCGGGTCAGGCAGCGGAAGGTCCAGCAGCCCGATCACCTGCCGGAACCCTCCGCGGGTACACCGGGCGACGATCCTTCCGTCCCGCGACAGGTCGACGCCGCGCACGGTCACCTCGACGCCCAGCACCGAGGTGCTGAACGGCACCACCAGGTTCTCCTCGACTGTGGCGAACAGAGCCGACACCTGCTCGTGCTCGTCGTAGGTGTCGACCGTCGCCTCATCGACCAGCGCGGCCAGTTCTCGCCTGCTCAACGTGCCCATGGCGCCACGCTAACCGACCTGTCCGTGCCGACTTGCGGGCGGCCCGAGGCACTGCCGATTTTGCGCGTATCGTCACTGCATGCGACTGAGCACCGTGATCCTCCCCGTCCACCGGTGGAGCGAGGGGCAGAAGATCTGGCGGCGGGCCGAGGAGCTCGGCTTCCACACCGCCTACACCTACGACCACCTCTCCTGGCGGTCCTTCCAGGACGAGCCCTGGTTCGGCTCGCTGCCGACGCTGACGGCGGCCGCCTGCGCCACCGAGCGGCTGCGCCTCGGCACGCTCGTGACCTCGCCGAACTTCCGCCACCCGGTGACGCTGGCGAAGGAGTTGATCACGCTGGACGACGTGTCCGGTGGGCGGCTCACGCTGGGCATCGGGGCCGGCGGGACGGGCTTCGACGCGACGGCGCTGGGGCAGGAGGCGTGGTCGCCGCGGGAGCGGGCGGACCGGCTCGGCGAGTTCCTGCCGCTGCTGGACGAGCTGCTGACCAACGACGCCACGACCCGTGAGGGCACGTACTACTCGGCGGTCGAGGCCCGGAACATCCCCGGCTGCGTGCAGACCCCGCGGGTGCCGTTCTACGTCGCCGCGGCCGGTCCGCGCGGGCTGAAGCTGGCCGCCGAGTACGGGCAGGGCTGGGTGACGTACGGAGACCCGAAGGGGCCGGCGGACGTGCCGGTGGCGCAGGCGCCCGGCGTGGTCGCGCGGCAGATCGAGAAGCTGACGGAGGCCTGCGGGGCCGTCGGCCGGGACGCGGCCGAGTTGGAGAAGGTGCTGCTCCAGGGCTCGACCGCGGAGAAGCCGCTGGAGTCGGTGGGCGCCTTCGTGGACTGGGCCGGGACGTACCGGGAGCTGGGTGTCACGGAGTTGGTGATCCACTGGCCGATCCCCGACTCGATCTACGCGACCGACCTCGCCGTCTTCGAGGAGATCGCCACCGAGGGGCTCTCCCAGCTGGGTTGAGCCCTGCCGGGCGGGCCGGGCCGGGGCGGGGCGGGGCCGTTCCGGGGGGTGCTCCGGCGGGCGGCGTCGGCGGGGACCGCTAGGATCTGGGCGATTCCCCGGGGGGTGGTTCTGGAGTCGCGGACTTCCCACGCCCCGGCCGCGTGTGTCGAGTCCAAGATGAGGGACGGCATGACCAGAGACATATCCAAGGGCCGCCGGCTGCGCCGGTCCACCGCGGTCGCCCTGTCGGCGGTGACCGGGTTCGCCGCGGCGGGTCTCGTGGCCCCGGCGGCATCGGCCGCCCCCGCTCCGCAGGCCGATGCCGTCACGATCGGCGACGTGTCCTTCCAGAGCAAGCTGTCGCCCGCCGGGGGCACCGCGCCGGTGTCCTTCCCGGTGTCCGACGCGATCGCGATCTCCAAGGTCACGGTGACCGCGCACGGCCCGGCCGCCCAGGGCTGCGCGCCGACGGCCTCGGCCACGTTCCCGGACGGCACCCTGTCGACGTCGGTCTCGCTGAACCTGCCGTTCGCCGGGGCCGGCACCACCCAGGGCCCGAACGGCTCGCTGCCGACGGGCTGCCAGCCCGGCCTGTACGCGCTGGAGATCGCCGTCACCGACGCGAACGGCACCCACAGCTACGGTGCGGCCGGCACCCCGCTGGCCAAGCCGCTGGACATCTCGGTGGGCAGCGCGGGCACCTACGTGTCGATGGCTCCGCAGCGCCTGCTGGACACCCGCAACGGCACCACGCTCCGGGGCCGCGGCGTCACCACGCTCAAGGTCGCCGGCACCGCGGGCATCCCGGCCAACGCCGTCGCCGTGGTCATGAACGTCACCGCGGTCAACGCCGCGGACACCGGGTTCGTCACCGTCTACCCGGCCGGCCGGCCCGCCCCGATCACCTCCAACCTGAACCACACCGTGGGGCAGACCATCCCCAACGCGGTGACGGTCCAGCTCGGTGACGGCGGCGCGGTCCAGCTGCTCAACGGCTCGGACGGCAACCTCGACCTGGTCGCCGACGTCACCGGCTACTACGTCCCGGACACCACCGGGGCGGTCTACACCGGCTTCACCCCCAAGCGGGTGCTGGACACCCGGGCCACCCACGTGCCGGCCCGCGGCACGGTCACGGTGAACCTGTGCAGCCAGGCCCGGATCCCGTACGACGCGACGGCCGCCGCGCTCAACGTGACCGTCACCGACCCCCAGGGCGTCGGCTTCCTGACGGTCTACCCGCACGGCCAGGCGCTGCCGAACGCGTCGAGCCTCAACTTCACCACGGGGCAGACGATCTCCAACATGGCGATCGCCCGGCTCGGCACCGGCTGCCTGGTGGACGTCTTCAGCTCGGCGTTCGCGCCGGTCGACATCGTGGTCGACGCCTCGGGCTACTTCGTCCCGGACACCAGCGGCCAGACCACCGACGGCGTGCTGGTCACCGGCGCCCCCGAGCGCTCGTACGACAGCCGCACCACCAACCACCCGCTGCGCGGCGGCTACTCGCTGCTCGGCTGGGGTCTCAAGCCGCGCGACTGGGGCATCGGCTCGCTGCTGCTCAACGTGACGGTCACCGACCCGACGATGGACAGCTACGTCACCGTGTACCCCGACGGCGCCCCGGCGGACTCGGCCCCGACCGGTGTCGGGCTGCCGGACGCCTCGAACCTGAACTTCTCGGCGGGCCAGACCATCCCCAACATGGTCAACGCCACGGTGGGTGCCAACGGTTACGTGGACACCTTCAACCACGTCGGCAGCACCCACCTGGTGATCGACATGTTCGGCTACTACACCACCGGCGTCGGCGCGAAGGCCGCCGCGACCGCCAAGTCGGCCGCTCCGGCGCCGTCCGCCGCCGGGAGCACCCCGCTGGTGAACCCGCTGCGACTGCCGGTCGCCCCGGCGACGACCGCCGTCGGCCGTCCCTGATCCTCGCCTGCTCGACGGGTGCCATCCCCCGGGGTGGCACCCGTCGCCGTTTCCGGGCGGGCCGCCGCCGCGCCGCCGGTGCGATGTCGGGCGCGGACGCTAGTCTGTGCGCCGCACCAACGATCTGATCATGCGTCACCACGGGGGGTTCCTTCGTCATGCCTTCTTCCAGCTCCAGCAGACTTCTCGTCGCCGCCCTGGCCGCCACCGCCGCGTTCGGTCTGGCGGCCTGTGGACCGGACAACTCCTCGGACCAGGGCGCGGGAGGCGGGGCGGCCACCGTGACCACCGCCCCGGCGACCGGTGCCGCACCGGCGACGGCGGCCCCGACCGGGGCCGCGCCCACCGGCAAGCCGGCCGGGAAGTCCACCGCCAAGCCCGCGGACAAGCCGACCGCCAAGTCCTCGGACGAGCCGGAGGGCTTCTGCACCCACGATCCGGATCCCGCCGGGCAGAAGTGGGTGATCCCGGTGAAGGGCACCAGCGCGACGGCCCTGGTCTACAAGGACACCAAGGACGCCTGCGGCGTGAACGACGTCATCTTCGAGCCGGTCGGCGCGGACAGGAGCGCGCCGTTCGCGCCGACCGTCAAGATCCACCTGAACTCGGTGATGGTCCCGTCGAAGGACGTCAACGTGGCCGATCTGGTGAAGCACGTCAACGAGTGCATCGCCGATCCGGC
Organism: Kitasatospora sp. NPDC056651; assembly: GCF_042792155.1. Lineage (NCBI taxonomy): Bacteria > Bacillati > Actinomycetota > Actinomycetes > Kitasatosporales > Streptomycetaceae > Kitasatospora > Kitasatospora sp. NPDC056651. The sequence continues at coordinate 17,862 of NZ_JBHTWX010000003.1, forward strand.
GAGCACCAAGGGCGTCTACCCCTGCTCGGGCGGCGGCGACTACAGGATGACGGTCGACGCCTCCGGCAAGGTCACCGATCTGTGGGAGCGGCCGCACAGCTGACGGATCGTCGGCGGCGGTGCCGGGCGGCTCACACCTCGGTGACCGACTCGGCGCCGCCGGCGCAGCCGAGCTCCTGGGCGGCCCGCTGGGCGAAGCCGGTCAGGAGCTCGGTCACGTGCTTCCGGTCGGGGATGTCGGCCGAGGGGACCTTTCCGAACCTGAGCGCGGCCCGGTAGGGCTCGACCTTGTCGTTCAGGGTGCAGCCGAAGGCGACTTCCCCGTCGAGGCCGTTGCCGGGGTACGTGGCGCTGTTCGCCATGACCTGGAGCACTCGCCCGCCCTGGCCTTCGATCCGGCAGTCCATGCCGGGCGTGGTGTCCCGCGTCGAAGGGCGGAACCCGGTCTCCACGAAGACCCTGGGGGTGTGCCCCAGCAACGCGGAGAACCCCGGGGCGTCGAGAGTGCCCCTGCATTCCCCGTGCGACAGGGCGACGGCCGGTGGCCGGTACCTGCTCTGGTCGAGGTACACGTGCCAGCCGAGCAGGCCGCCGCCCAGCAGGAGGGCCGTCGAGCCCGCGATCACGAGTCGGAAGCGTTTCACCGGCAGACGTCCTTCATGCTCTTCTGCAGCCGGTCCTGGGCGATCTTCTCCAGGTCCGTCTGTTGCCGGTCGGCCGGGCCGCCCCGGGCCGCCTCACCGGCGGTGACGACCAACTGGACGTGGCCGGCCGGCCCGCCCTGGCAGTAGTCGGAGACGGTCGCGCCGCCGGGCCAGGAGGCAGCCACCTCGCCCGCGCCGAAACCGCGGGCATCCGGGTGCTTGGCCGCCTCGGGGGAGAGGGTGGGCCCGCCGTCGTGGAAGGCGGCGGAGACGGTGATCGCGGTGCGCCCGTCCACGCGGATCGCGCAGGACACGGGATCGGAGGGACGGTTCCTGGACCTCTCCTCCACGTCCTGCCCGCCGGGCGGCAGCAGCCGTCCGAGCGGGGTGTCGGCACCGGTGGGCAGCGTGCAGAGATAGGGCTCCCGGCCGGCCGACTCGACCGGCCGGTGGCCCCGCCAGTCCAGGTAGCCGACCGCTCCGGCGGCCACGACGGCCACGGCCACGGCCACGGCGGGCAGCGCCCGGCGTCCTCCGTACCCGGTCATGCGTTGCCCGGCGCGTGGCCGACGTGGTTGTTGGTGACCCCGACGGTGTACCCGTTGATCACGCTGATCCCGGCGCTCTCCTCGAGACGCAGTCTGTCCGCCTCACTCATGCCGGAGGTGCGGGCGGCGTCCTCGATGGCCTGCTTGACGCTCCCCACCGCCTGGTTCTGGGCACCGGCATTGCTGTCGCGTGCCGTCTGGTTGCCGGCTGCCGTGGTGTCCTGCTTGTTGGCCTCGATCACGCTCTCGGCGATCGAATCGACGATCTGGCCGGCTATCTCGCCGCCGACCGGTATCTTCTCGGTCACCGTGCCGATGATGCTGTTGAAGGCGTCCTTGCCGTAGCCGACGTTCTTCTCCAGCGCTTCGTTGAACTCCTTGTCGGACTTGGCGTGCTGGTAGTGCACCTCGTCGACCCTGGCCTCGTTGAGGATGCCGCTGGCGATGCCGCCGGCGTGGGCGACGTTGTTGATGTCGACGTTGAGCCGGGCGAAGTCGGTCTGTCCGGCGTCCATGTGGCCGCGGATGAGAGCGGTGGTGTACGCCTGGTTGGCGTTGACCACCGCGCCGTAGGTCTCCGGATCCCGTCCGAGCGCGTCCAGCAGGCCGCCCACGCTGGACTTGTCGAGGTGGGCCGGGGAACCGTTGACCGGCAGCTCGTGGGTGGCGGAGAGCGAGCTCTGTACGTCTCCGATGTACTCGGCGGTCATGTGCCCGAGGTTCGCCCGCAACGGGGCGAGCTTCCCGTCACCCTTGATGTCCTCCAGCACCCCGTTGCCGTCGCTCCGGCCGAAGGTGTCCACGACCCGCTTCATCAGGTCGGCCTGCTCGGGGGTGTGCCTGGCAGCCGGCACGGGGCCCGGCTCGTCGCCCGGGTGGCCGGTGGTGGCGGCCTCCAGGGCGCGGCCGAGGGCCGCCGGACCGGACTGCTTGCTCGCGTCCCACGCCTTCGGGTCCCGTGCGCTGGTGTCCGGGACCCAGTCCTTGTCGTGGGAGTAGTACGTGAGGTAGTCCGCGGGCTTGGGCTTGCCGCCCTGGTTGACCGTGCCGTCCTCGTTGTACGCGGTCGGCTTCTCGGAGAAGAACTTGGTGGCCGCCTCCGGGCTGTGCGAGAGCGCGTCCAGGATGGCGGTGGTGGGGCGGAAGCCGGCGCCGGCCTCCGCACCTCCGGCCAGGTTGAAGCCCTGGATCCGGGAACCGGGCGGCGGGGCCGGCCAGTACCGGTCCTGGGTGTCGAGCTGGGTGACGTGCTCGGCGATGGGGTTGATGAAGTGGGCGTCGTAGTTGCCGTTCATCAGGATGCCGGAGAGCACCTGGTAGCCGTACGGCTGGTAGTCCAGGCCGGAGGCCCGGTAGGGCTTGTCCCAGACCTGCTGGGAGCCGGCCTTGCGCAGGGCCGCGTTCCACTCGTCCGACAGGTGCGGCTCGTTGGTGGTGCGGGTGGCGGTGGCCAGGGTGAGCCCGAGGTTCTTCTGGAGCTGCTCGTAGGCCTTCCAGCGGGCGGACTTGTCGTCGCGTGGGTGCGCCGGGTCGCCGACCATGGAGTTCCAGGACTTGATCAGGCCGTCCGGGCCGAGGTCCTGGTAGAACTTGGTGGCGAACTTCGGGTCGTCGCCGTGCGAGGCCAGCAGCGAGTTCAGCTCGGTGAGTTCGGGATCGGTGATGTCCCCGCCCTTGGCGGCGAGCTGGGCGGCGCGCTTGCCGTCCGCCTCGGGGCCGCCGCCGATGGCCTTGCCGTTGAAGGACTTCGCCTGGTCGGTCATGCTGTCGGCGCGCAGCGCGTAGGCGATCCGCTCGTCGGCGGCGTTGGCCTCGGCGACGGCGGTGTCGATCGCCTTGCGGGCGGCCTCCGCCTTGTCGCCCCACTCCCGCTGGTAGTCCCGCAGGGCCTCGTAGTCGTGCCGGGTGGCGTTGTCGGCCGGGGGCCAGCTCACGGTGCCGGTGTCGGTGACGGTCAGTCCGGCCGTCCGGGCGTCCGCGACGGACTTGTCCAGCTTGGCCTTGGCCGCCTTGAACTCGGCCGAGGCCTCCTTGAATATCGAGGCGAAGGCGTTGGCCTCGGTGACGGCGGCGGTCAGCTGCTCGTTGGTGCGCTGGAGGCCGGGCCGGGCCTGGTCGGCCGAAGGGCCGCTCCAGCACGCGGAGTTGACCTTGGCTATCACCGTGCTGTCCCAGTCGTTGTCCAGTGACTGGAGCTTCACGGCCACGTTGGTCCAGGCGGTGGAGGCGGTGTCCAGGACGCCGAAGTCGGCGGTGCTGAGCTCGTGGAAGTCGACCATGGCGGGCCCCCTCAGCCGGTGAAGCCGGCCTGGGTGGCCGACTCGTTGCGCTGGTAGTTGGTGGCGGTGGCGCGCAGCGCCTGGGTGGTCTGGCCGATGGTGCCGCCGAGGGCGGCGACGCACTGGTCCCATGTGGTGGTGGCGCCCTGGGCGGCCTTGCCGGTGCTCCAGTTGGCGAGCGAGGTGGAGACCTTGGCGGTGGCCTCGTCGGCGGCCCGGCCGTCGGTGTTGAGGCGGGCGTGGATCTGGTCGGAGTTGTTCCCCGCGGTGGCGATCGCGTTGGGGTCGGCGCTGAAGCCGCCGCCCCCGCCCCCGCCCCCGCCGCCGTCCGTCGAGGCCGACGCGGAGTTGATCCGGGTGCGAGCCGTCTCCTGGGCGCGGGCCTGGTCGGTCAGGTTGCCGTCCGCGTCGTAGGCCCATGGGTTCATCATCCGGTCGAACGCCGTCGCCCGATCAGTCATGTCGCTCGCTTCCCCTCCGTGCCGGCTCGCTGTTCCGGCACCCCCGTCGGCAAAGAATTCGTCAAAGACGCCAAGATTTCGACAAAGGGTACAGGGGGGCCTCCGCTTGTGCCGAACCCCTAGGGGTGCGGGGGCCGGACGTCATCCCGCAGCAGCAGGCGGCCTCGTCATTCCAGCTCATGACCCGTGCGGCAGAGGGCCGTTACGTTGGTGAACGTGTCCACAGCTGTCATCAAGACGGACGGCCTCACCAAGAGGTTTCCCAGCGTCACCGCGCTCGACCAGCTCACCGTCGAGGTGCGGCCGGGCGTGGTCGGCCTGGTCGGGGCCAACGGTGCGGGCAAGTCCACCCTGATCAAGATCCTGCTCGGGCTCGCCCCGGCGACCTCCGGCCGGGGCGAGGTCCTCGGCCTGGACATCGCCACCCAGGGCTCCGAGATCCGCGCCCGGGTCGGCTACATGCCCGAGCACGACTGCCTGCCGCCGGACGTCTCCGCGACCGAGTTCGTGGTGCACATGGCCCGGATGGCGGGCCTGCCCGCCACCGCCGCCCGTGAGCGCACCGCCGACACCCTGCGGCACGTCGGCCTGTACGAGGAGCGGTACCGCCCGATGGGCGGCTACTCGACCGGCATGAAACAGCGGGTCAAACTCGCCCAGGCGCTGGTGCACGACCCGAAGCTGGTGCTGCTGGACGAGCCGACCAACGGCCTCGACCCGGTCGGCCGGGACGAGATGCTGGGGCTGATCCGCCGGGTGCACACCGACTTCGGCATCTCGGTGCTGGTCACCACCCACCTGCTCGGCGAGCTGGAGCGCACCTGCGACCACCTGGTCGTGATCGACGGCGGCAAGCTGCTGCGCTCCTCCTCCACCGCCTCCTTCACCGAGGCGACGGCCGTCCTCGCCGTCGAGGTCGGCGACTTCCCGGACGACCACGCCGGGGAACCGGGCCCGGCGCTGCGCGAGCGGCTCGCCGCGGCCGGACTGTCCGTCCAGCCCGAGGGCTCGCACCAGCTGCTGGTCCGGCTGGCCGACGAGTCGACGTACGACACCATCCGCGACACCGTCGCCGAACTCGGCCTCGGCCTGGTCCGGTTGGAGCAGCGCCGGCACCGGGTCGCCGAGCTCTTCACCGAGTCCCGGGAGCAGGACGCCCGGGGCGCCGACCGGCCCGAACAGACCGGCCGGCCCGATCAGACCGACCGGCCCGAGCAGACCGGCCGGCCCGAGCAGAGCAAGGGAGGGACGAACGATGCCGCTGCCTCCTGAGCGCAGGTCCGCCGACACCGGCGTCATCCACGACATCGGCTACCGCGGCTACACCGGACCCCGGCTCGGCCGCTCCTACGCCACCCGCGCGCTCTTCACCCAGAGCCTGCGCGCCGCGTACGGGCTCGGCCGCTCCGGCAAGTCCAAGGTGCTGCCGATGCTGGTGCTGGGCGCGGTCACCGTGCCCGCGATGGTCATGGTGGCGCTCTCGGTCGTGATGAAGCGGCCCGAGCTGCCGGTCGACTACGCGGGCTACCTCTCCATGCTGAGCCTGGTGGTCTCGGTCTTCCTGGCCTCCCAGGCGCCGGTGCTGCTCTCCCGGGACCTGCGCTACCAGACCGTCCCGCTCTACTTCTCCCGCCCGATCACCCGCGCCGACTACGTCCGGGCCAAGTTCGGCGCCATGGCCTGCGCCCAACTGCTGCTGATGGCGGCCCCGTTGCTGGTGCTCTACGTCGGCGCGCTGCTCGGCGGGATGGACTTCGCGCACAACACCGGCCACTTCCTGTACGGCCTGGCCGCGGCCGTGCTGTACGCCCTGGTGCCCACCTCGGTGGCCGTGGTGATCGCGGCCGCCACCCCGCGCCGGGGCTTCGGGGTGGCCGCGATCATGGGCTACCTGACGATCAGCGCCGCGCTGGGGGCCGCCGCGGTCGGGATCAGCAACCCCGGGACGACCGGCTCCGACACCGCGCAGTGGACGTCGCTGATCTCGCCCACCGACCTGGTGGAGTCCCTGGTCAACGAGCTGTTCGGGCTCGGCGAGGGGCTCGACCGCCGGCACGCGCCGGGCGGCCTCGGGGCGCTGGTGTTCGTGCTCGTCGCGGTGGCCATGGTGGTCGGCGCGTACCGGCTGCTGCTGCGCCGCTACCGGACCATCTGAGATCTGAGAGGAGAGGCGGCATGGCCACCATCAGCATCGACAAGGTCTCCCGCTGGTTCGGGAACGTGGTCGCGGTCAACGACATCACCATGGACATCGGCCCCGGCATCACCGGCCTGCTCGGGCCGAACGGCGCGGGCAAGTCCACCCTCATCCACATGATGAGCGGCTTCCTGGCCCCCTCCAGCGGCTCCGTCACCCTGGACGGCGCGCCGATCTGGCGCAACCAGCAGGTGTACCGGCAGATCGGCCTGGTGCCCGAGCGGGAGTCGATGTACGACTACCTGACCGGTTGGGAGTTCGTCCTCGCCAACGCCGAACTGCACGGCCTGCCCCAGCCGGGCGCCGCCGCCCGCCGGGCGCTGGACCTGGTGGAGATGGCGTACGCCAAGGACCGCCGCACCGGCACCTACTCCAAGGGCATGAAGCAGCGGGTCAAGATGGCCTCGGCGCTGGTCCACGACCCGTCCGTGCTGCTGCTCGACGAGCCCTTCAACGGCATGGACCCGCGCCAGCGGCTCCAGCTCATGGACCTGCTGCGCCGCTTCGGCGAGGACGGCCGCACGGTGCTGTTCTCCTCGCACATCCTGGAGGAGGTCGAGCAGCTGGCCCGGCACATCGAGGTGGTGGTCGCCGGACGGCACGCGGCCTCGGGCGACTTCCGCAGGATCCGCCGGCTGATGACCGACCGCCCGCACCGCTACCTCGTCCGTTCCAGCGACGACCGCCGGCTCGCCGCCGCGCTGATCGCCGACGGCTCGACCACCGGCATCGAGGTGGACGAGCGGGACCGGGCGCTGCGGATCGAGGCGGTGAACTTCCAGGGCTTCACCACCCTGCTGCCCCGGGTCGCCCGGGAGGCCGGCATCCGGCTGTACACCGTCTCCCCGGCGGACGAATCGCTGGAGAGCGTCTTCTCGTACCTGGTCTCCGCGTGAGCGCCGCCGCCGCGGGGACCGCCGCTGTCGTTCGGACCGCGGCCGCCCGCACCGCCGCCGCTCCGGCCGTCGTCACCAGGACCGTTGTTGCCCAGGAAGGGGCCGACCGACCATGAACCCCACCGTCGCCAGGCTGGCCCTGCGCGGGTTGTTGGGCCGCCGCCGCGGCCTGCTGTTGCTGGTGGCCCCCGTCCTGCTGCTGGCCGTCGCGGCCCTCGCGAGCGCGTCGGGTGCCGACGCGCACGAGATGACCGGCAGGGTGCTCGGCGCCCTCGGCCTCGGCACCCTGGTCCCGATCCTCGGGCTGGTCGTGGGCACCGGGGTGATCGCCACCGAGATCGACGACGGCTCGATCGTCTACCTGCTGGCCAAGCCGCTGCCCCGGTGGCGGATCGTGACCACCAAGCTGGCCGTCGCGATCGGCGTCACGTGGCTGTTCTCGGTCGTCCCGACGCTGCTGGCCGGGCTGCTGCTGGTCGGCACCAGGGACGGCGTGGCCCTCGGCTACGCGGTGGCGGTGCTGGTCGCCGGGGCCGCGTACAGCGCGCTGTTCCTGCTGCTCGGCGTCGTCACCCGGCACGCGGTGGTGGCCGGGCTGGCGTACGCCCTGATCTGGGAGTCGACGATCGGCAACTTCGTCGAGGGCGCCCGGACGCTGAGCATCCAGCAATGGGGCCGCGCGGTGGGCGAGGCGGTCGCGGGGCAGAACGCGATCAGCGCGGACGTCTCGCTCGGGGCGGCCGTACCGCTGCTGCTGGTGGTCACCGTCGCGGCGACGGTGCTCGCCTCGGTGAAGCTGGCCGGGCTGACCCTGGCCGGCGAGGAGTGAGCCGCCGGGGCCGGGCCGGGTGAACGGCGAAGTGCCCCGGGGCCCGTACGCACGGGCCCCGGGGCACTTCGCTTCGGTCGCTTTCGCCGCTTCCGTCGTTCTCGCCGCGAGCCGTTCAGAGGGTGCGGTTGCGGCCCGCGCCCCAGCCGGCCGCGCCGACCACCAGCACCAGGACCAGCATCAGGACCAGGGCGGTGTCCCAGCCGCCGGTCAGCTGGTGCAGCGCGCCGGCGCCGACCGGGCCGGCCGCCGCGACCAGATAGCCGATCGCCTGCGACATCCCGCCCAGCTGGGCCGCGCCGGCCGCGTTGCGGGTGCGCAGCACGATGAACGCCAGGCCCAGGCCCAGCGAGCCGCCCTGGGCCACGCCGAGGATGGTCGCCGACACCCACGCGGCGGAGACCGGCGCGACCAGCAGCAGGGCGATGCCCAGCCCGTTCAGGGCGACCATGGTCAGCGCGAGCCCGCGCTGGCTGGTCATCCGGCCGGCCATCAGCGGCACCAGGAAGGCACCCGCCACCTGCACCAGGTTGGAGAAGGCGAAGACCAGACCGGCCTGGCCGCGGTCCATGCCATGGTCCGCCAGGATGGTCGGCATCCACGCGACCAGGGTGTAGACCAGCAGCGACGAGATGCCCATGAAGAGGCTGATCTGCCAGGCCAGCGGGGACTTCCAGAGGCCCTCGATCGGCTTGGCCGGCGCGGCGGCCGCGGCCACCGCCCCCTGCTGCTCCTGCCGGGCGCGCAGCACCTGCGGCAGCCAGGCCACCGCCGCGACCAGCGCGAGCAGCGACCAGGCGCCGAGCGAGGCCTGCCAGCCGCCGCCGAGCGCGCGCTCCAGCGGGACGGAGGTGCCGGCCGCGAGCGTGGCGCCGACCAGCATGGTGGTCGAGTAGACGCCCGTCATGGTGGCCGCGCGGTCCGGGAACTCGCGCTTGACCAGGCCGGGCATCGACACGTTCAGCACCGCGATCGCCACGCCGATCACCACGCAGCCCGCGTACAGCGCCGCCACCGAGGGCAGCACCCGCAGCAGCACGCCCGCGCCCAGCACCAGCACCGCGCCGAGCACCACCCGTTCGACGCCGAAGCGCCGGGTCAGCCGGGGGGTGAGCGGGGCGCCGACGCCCTGGAACAGCACCGGGACGGTGGTGATCAGCCCGGCCGCGGTGGCCGACAGGCCGAAGGTCCGCTGGATCTCGCCGACCATCGGGGAGACCGCGGCCAGACAGGCGCGCATGTTCGCGGCGACCAGCACGATGCCGGCCAGCAGCAGGAGCGGATGGGCCAGCCGGGCGCGGACGGGGAGCGGGGCAGGGGTGGTGGCAACCGGCTGCTGGGCACGGGTGACGGCCATGGATGTGCTGTTCTTTCGTGAATGTGCGTGGATGCGGACGGCGGAAGGGGAGGCTCGCGCCGTCCTACTTCCGGGCCGCGATGGCCGCGAGCAGCTGCTCGACGGCCGCGATGGGCTCGGCGAGCAGCGCACGGGAGGCCGTCTCGGCCCGGTCCGGGTCACCGCTCTCGATCGCGTCGACCAGCGCCTCGTGGGTGGCCACGACCGCTTCGGGCATCTCGTGGTCACCGAAGGCGGAGGTCATCGTCTCGCGCACGGAGGCGCTGAAGTAGCGGTACACCTCGGTCAGCGCCGGGTTGTGCGCCGCCTCGACGACGGCGGTGTGGAACTCCAGGTCGTGCTCGACGGTGGCTTCGCGGCTCGCCCGCTCGGGGTGCGTCGCGAACACCTCGGCCTCGCGGGCCAGCGCGGCCCGCATCCGCCGGATGTCCTCGGGGGTGTGCCGCAGCGCGGCCAGCCGGGAGCCTTCGGTCTCCAGCGCCGCACGGACCTCCAGGACGTCCCGGATGCCCGAACGCTGGACGCCGCGCAGCACCGAGGCCGGGTCGCTGGTGGAGCGGACGAACGTCCCCTCGCCCTGCCGGGAGACCAGCATTCCGGCGTGCACCAGCACCCGGATCGCCTCCCGCACGGTGTTCCGTCCGACCCGCATCCGCTCGGCCAGCTCGTGCTCGGTGGGGATCCGCGACCCGACCGGCCACACCCCGCCCGCGAGCTGCTCCCGCAGCTGCTCGATCGCGGTGTCCACCAGGGAACGCCGTCCGGCCGCCTGCAGACCGCCGCTCATGCCGGACCTCCCTTTCACACCGCGTACGTCATCACTGGTCATCGGTCATCCTACAACTGCTTGCCCGGTCATCCTACAACTGCCCTGACCTCGCCGGATGCCGGGCTCGGGGACCCGGCGTCCGGCGGTGGTGGGCGGCGGCGGGCGCCGGCGGGCCGGCGGACTCCCGGATTCCGGCAGTCCGGAAAATCCGCTAGCTGATGACAGGTCAGATTTCCTCCCGGAGTGGGTAGTTACGTCACACGAAGATTCACGAAGGGTGATCGACCATGAGCACCTTCGACACCTGGAACTGCCTGAACTGCGGCCTGGTGAACCCCCCGGGCGTGCCCTGCTCCGGCTGCGGGGCCCCCGTCGGCGCCAAGGCCGCCGCCCCCGCCCCGACCCCCCGCGGCCGGACGCCCGGGCCCGCGGCACCGCCGCGCGCCACGGACGCCACCCGCTACCTGTGCGCGGCCGTGCAGATGGACAGCACCCTCGCCCACCGCGCGATCGGCTCCGTCCTCGGCGAGCCGCGCCGGGCCGTCGCCTCCTCGCCCGACGTCGACCTGGCCTGCGTGCTGCGCTACGCCGTCTTCGCCCGTACCCGGCACACCACCGCCAAGGTGCTGCTCGCGCTGATCGCGGTCTGCATCGTGGCCTCCTTCTTCCTCCACCCCTTCGAGCGGACCGAAGCGCCCGCCCCGACCCCGATCTACGGCTACCCCGGCCAGGAGGCCGCCGCGTCCGCGTCGGACACCTGGCTGGCCCTCTTCGGCCTGCCGATCGTCCTGATCCCGCTCCTGGTGATGGCCTGGGCCGTCGTCCTCATCGAACAGCTCACCGCCTACTTCGGCGTGATCAAGCCCCGGTTGAGCCGGGGCGTGTTCGACCCCGCCCAGGCGCCGGTCGCCACCAGGCCCGAGGAGGAGGGACGGCTGCGGGAGCTGGCCGCGCTGGACCACACCGGCAACGTCACGGTCTTCTCCGGCTTCGAGCCCTTCCTCGGGTACGGGCAGCTGCTCAACACCTGGAACTTCACCATCCCGGTGGACCGGCCCGGCGAGCACTTCGACCGGGTCCTGCCGTTCTCCATCGCCGACCTGACCGCCGAGACCACCAGGGCGGTGGAGTCGCTCGGGCTGCCCGAGGTGAGCGTCTCCGAGCGGGTCTTCGTCAGCGGCGCGGACCTGTCGCTGGGCGTCGATCCGGCCGTCCGGGCCGTCCTGCTGCCCCGGCCGACCGACCGGCCGACCCGCGACCTGCCCGCCGGCATCGTCGACCGGCTGCGCGAGGACGGCACCGCCCGGGCCCGGCCCTACCTGGTGACGACGGTGTCGGGCTGGGGCAGCGAGGTGGTGACCACCAGCACCGTCCGGTTCGGCCTCAGCCCCGCCAAGGACCTGCTCTTCGTCGAGGGCGCCTCCTCGATGCTCCCCCCGGTCAAGGAGGTCTACCACCTGGTCGACCACCTGCTCGACCGGCCGACCTGGCGCCAGCTCGTCACCCTGGCCTGGACGTCCCTCAAGAGCATGCCCGGCCGCCTGCTGCGCGGCGCCGGTTTCGTGCTGGCCCTGCCCTTCGCGCCCGTCGCCGCCTGGCTCACGAGCGGCGACCAGCTGCGCCAGATCCGGTTCAGCGCCTTCAACTACGGCTCGCTGACCAGCATCCGGCAACTGGCGGCCGATTCCAGGTTCCACCGCTACTACCAGCAGATCGACCACCAGATGTACACCAAGGTCGTCGAGCGGCGGACCCTGGACACCCTGATCGACTTCCTCCAGGACCGCCAGGTCGACGTCTCCGAGCTCCACGAACGCCGGAACGTCATCTACAACGGGGGCATCTTCACCTCCGGCAACGCCAGCATCAGCTTCGTCAACTCCCCGGTCGCCGCCGGGGCGGGCAGCCGGGTGCGGAACATCCTCCCGACCCGCGCCCCGGAGGGCAGGAAGGCCAGGTCATGAGCGAGGGACGCAACAACTCCGGCGGGTTCCACATCAGCGGCAGCGGACCCGTCAACTTCACCAACTCGCCCGTGGCCGCGGGCCGGAACTCCTCGGTCACGGTCAACTCCGGTGCGGGGGAGGTGGACGAGGAGGCGCTCGCCCGGCGGGTGCTGGCGCTCGCCGAGCAGCTGCGCCGGGAGAGCGAGCCGGACAGCCGCGAGGCGCAGGCCGCCGAGGACCTCCAGGCCGAGGTCGCCTCCCCGGCCCGGCGCTGGGACCAGGTGCTGCGCTTCCTCAGCCGGGCCCGGGCCGGCGTCGTCGCCACCACCGCGGTCGCGGCCGAGATCCAGAACCTGGACGAGGCGGTCCGGTCGATGCTCCCCTAGGGCGCGTCTGACGATTCCCGCCGGGTGCGCGGTGTTGCGATGCACGCACCCCAACACCGCGCCCTGATCCGACGCGAATCGTCAGACACGCCCTAGCCGCGTCTGACGGCCGGCACCAGGCAACCCACACGACAGGAAGGGGGGTGCGGTGGCCGAGACCAAGGGTGTCCTGCTGCCCGCCTACGTACTGGCCGACGAGTCGGCCTCGATGGAACCGTACCTGGCCGAACTCTCCGACGGACTGGTCTCGTTGTGCGAGGGGCTGCGGGCCGAGCCGATGATCGCCGCCAAGCTGCGGCTCGCCGTCCTCGGCTTCTCCGACGACGTGCGGATCCGCCTCGCGGTGACCGACATGCGGACCGAGACCAGACTGCCCCAGGTCGTCATCCGCTCACTGACCAACTACCGGGCCGTCTTCGAGGACCTGCTGGACCGCATCCCCACCGACGTCCAGTGGCTGCGCGGCCAGGGGTACAAGGTGCACCGACCGGTGGTGTTCCTGCTCAGCGACGGCCAGCCGACCGACGGCGACGACTGGCGGGACGCGCACGCCCTCCTCACCGACCACCGGCGGACCCCGACCGCCCCCAACATCATCGCCTGCGGCATCGGCGAGGCCGAGCCCCGGACCATGCTCGCGGTGGCGACCCGTCCGGAGTTCGCCTTCGTGGCCCGGTCCGGCATCGACCTCGGCCGGGCCATCGGCGAGTTCTTCCACGCGCTCACCACCAGCCTGGTCGCCTCCGGCCAGGCCCTGGGCTCCGCCAACCCGCACCTCGTGGTCAACCGGCCCGACCAGTTCGTCCTCGCCATCGACGAGGTCGGGCAGTGACGCGGTACGGTCCCGGCCCGGAGCCGGGCCCCGGGACGGGTGCGGCCGGCCCATGGGAGCGGATCGCCGTGGGCACGCCCGGGATCGAGTTCGAGCCGAGGCCGCCGCGCCAGCCCGCCTACGACTTCCCCGACACCGAGTGCGACGGCTGGTCCACCGACGCCCTGGCCGTGCGCTTCGCCTCCGTCCGCGGAGCCGAGCACCGCTACTACGGCCGGCCGCGCCAGGACGCCGCGCGCGTCGCCCTGCACCAGCCCACCGGCGCGGTCGCCTTCGCCGTCGCGGACGGCGTCTCGGCCGCGACCAGCGCCGAGCTCGGCGCCATCGAGGCCTGCCGCGCCGCCCTCGCCCACACGCTCCACCTGCTCTCCGAGCGCCCGGGCCCGGTGGACTTCCAGGACGTCGCCCGGCACGCCGCCCGACGGCTGCGGCAGGTCGCCCGCTGGCGGCTGGGCGGCCAGGAGCCGGACCCGGCCGAGGTCTCCCGGCTGTACGCGACCACCCTGGTCACCGGCGTGGTCCGCCCCGACCCGGCCGGTCCCGTCGTCGAGCTCTGCCGGATCGGGGACTCCGGGGCCTGGGTGCTCGACCTCCGCCACGGCCGCTACCACCCGCTGTTCGGCCCGAAGTCCGCCGGCGACAGCCCGCTGATCGGCACCGAGGTGACCCCGCTGCCCGTCGTGCCCGACCCGATCGAGCGCACCCGTCTGCGGCTCGCCCCGGGACTCGCCCTGCTGATCGGCACCGACGGCTTCGGCGACCCGCTCGGCGACGGGGACGGCCAGGTCGGCGAGCTGTTCGCGGGCGCCCTCGCCGCCCCGCCCGCCCCGCTCCGGCTCGCCCACCTGCTCGACTTCTCCCGCGAGACCTTCGACGACGACCGGACCCTCCTGGTCGTCTGGCCGCACCCCGCACAGGAGGCGCGATGACGGACGAAGGCGCCGTTCCGACCGTCGACCACGACAGCCTGGTCCTGGCCCGCCGCCTCGGGCAGGGCGGCCAGGGGACCGTCCACGAGGTGGCGGGCCCGTCCGACGGCCACGCCCTCGTCTACAAGGAGTACCGCCCGGAAGTCCTCCCCGGACTCGACACCGGCGCGCTGGCCGCCATGGTGGCGCTGCTCGCCGAACTCGACGGAGCCGAGGCCCGCTGGCTCTGCGAGCGGGCCGCCTGGCCCACCGCCCTGGTCCGCCGGCACGGCCGTGTCCGCGGCTTCCTGATGCGGGCCGCCCCCGAGCGCTTCCACTTCGAGCTGCACGCCCTCGGCGGCGGCACGGCGGCCACCCGACGGCTGGCCACCCTGGAGTTCCTGCTCAACGAGGACGACTACGTGGCCCGGGTCGGCCTCACCGTCAGCGACCGCGACCGCCTGGCACTGCTCGCCGACCTCGCCACCACGCTGTCCCGGCTGCACCGCCTCGGCATCGCGGTGGGCGACCTGTCCCCGAAGAACCTGCTCTTCGCCACCGACGGCGGCCGGGCCGGCTGCTTCCTCATCGACTGTGACGCCGTGCGGCTGCGCGGCGCCACCGTCCTGCCGCAGGTCGAGACCCCGGACTGGCAGCTCCCGCACGGCGAGGAGCGGGGGACGGCGGCGGGCGACGCCCACAAGCTCGCGCTGCTGGCCGTGCGGCTCTTCGCCCGGGACCAGAACACCGTCGACCCGGCGGCGCTGGCCGCGCTCAGCCCGGCCCTCGGTGAACTGGCCCGGTCCGGACTCGACCCGGACCCGTCGCGCCGGCCCGCCCCGGCGCTCTGGGCGGAGCACCTCACGGCGGCCGCCGCCACCGCCTCCACCGCCCCGGCGGCGGCCTCGGCGACTGCCGCGGCGGTGAACCCGGCGGTGCCGTCGGTCGGCACTCCGCCGGTCGGCACGCCAACGGTCGGCACTCCGCCGGCCGGGACACCGCCGACCAGGACGCCCCCGGCCGCCGTCGGCATCGGCATCGCCGCGGTCGTCGCGGCCGTGGTCCTCGCGGTCGTGCTGGGAGTCGCCCACAACAGGTCCGGCTCCTCACCGGTGGCATCCGGCCCCGGCTACACGCCGCCGGTCCTGTCCACGTACACGCCCACGTACCGGCCGACGTACACACCCACGTACACACCCACCTACACGCCGCCGCCGTTCACGCCCAGCACCCCGTCCTTCGACCCCGCCACGCTCGACGGCGAACGGACCGACCGCACTCCGCTGACCCCTGCCGCGCTGCTCCCCGATGCGTTCGCCGGCCCCGAGGGGGTGAGCTACAGCAGGAACTCGGGCGGGCTGATGAGCTGCGTGACGGCCGACATGAGCGACAACGTCCGGACCGTGCTGAACAACGGCGGCTGCGTGAACCAGGTGGTCGGCACCTACGCCGATGCCGGAGGACGGATCCTGGTGATGGTCATGGTCGAACCGATGATGGACGCCCAGACCGCCACAGCGGCCTTCAACACCCTCAACAACGAGCACAACAGCAGCGATTGGGGCTTCTGGTGCCCGCGCGAGGGAACCGGATCCGAGCTGTGCGAAACGGATCTGAGGCGCGCCGCCCAGTACAGCTGGAGCGGCGCCAAGCACCGGTACCTGATCCATGCCGTGGCGCTCTACATCGACCTGGGCAGCGACAGCGGCGTCGAGCGGTTGAAGGAGGTGGCACGCGCCGCGTTCGGTGTCGCCGGCCCGCAGAACTACTGGTAGAGCCGCTCCAGCACGGCCGCGACGCCGTCCTCGTCGTTGCTGGCGGTGACGGCGTCGGCCACGGCGAGGAGCTCCTCGTGGGCGTTGGCCATGGCGACGCCGTGGGCGGCCCAGCCGAACATCGGGACGTCGTTGGGCATGTCGCCGAAGGCGATGGTGTCGGCGGCGCGCACGCCCAGACGGCGGGCGGCGACGGCCAGGCCGGTGGCCTTGGAGAGGCCGAGCGGGAGCAGCTCGACCACGCCGGCGCCGGCCATCACCACGCCCACCAGGTCGCCGGCGGCGCGCCGGGCGGCCTCGGCGAGGGCGTCGTCGGTGAGGGCGTGGTGCTGGATGTAGAGCTTGCTGAGCGGGGCGTCGAGCAGTCCGCCGCGCTCGACCCGGACGACCGGCAGGTCGGAGCCGATCAGCAGCTCGTACCCGGGGCCGGCCAGCACCTGGCCGTCGAGGCCGTCCTGGTTGGCGGCGATGGCCAGCGGGCCGGTCTCGGCCTCGATCTTCTCGATCGCGAGCGCGGCCAGCCGCCGGTCCAGGGTGAGCGAGGTGAGCAGCTTGTGCGCGCCGGCGTCGTACACCTGGGCGCCCTGGCCGCAGACGGCTATCCCGGTGTAGCCGATCTCGTCGAAGACCGGGCGGGCCCAGACCGCGGAGCGCCCGGTGACGATGATGTGCAGCGCGCCCGCGCCGGTGGCCGCGGCGAGGGCGGCGCGGGTGCGCTCGGAGACGGTCTCCTCGGTGGTGAGCAGGGTGCCGTCGAGGTCGGTGGCGACCAGCCGGTAGGGCAGGTCGCCACCGCCGGTGGCTCCGGGGGAGGCGGGGCTGGGGCTGGTGGTGCTCATGGGCCGTACGTCTCCCGGGAGTTGCGGGTGGTGCTGGGTGGTGCGGACCGGTCGCGCGATCGGCTACTTGACCGGTTCGAGGACCGTCCGCCCACCGAGGTACGGCCGCAGCGCCTCGGGCACGACGACCGAGCCGTCGGCCTGCTGGTGGTTCTCCAGGATCGCCACGATGGTGCGCGGGATGGCGACCAGGGTGCCGTTCAGGGTGGCGAGCGGGCGGGTCTTGCCCTCCTCGCGCATCCGGATCGACAGCCGGCGGGCCTGGTACTCGGTGGTGTTGGAGGTCGAGGTGACCTCGCGGTACTTGCCCTGGGTGGGGATCCACGCCTCGATGTCGAACTTGCGCGCGGCCGAGGCGCCGAGGTCGCCGGAGGCGACGTCGATCACCCGGTAGGGCAGCTCCAGGGCGTTGAGGAAGTCCTTCTCCCACTGGAGCAGCCGGCGGTGCTCGTTCTCCGCGTCCTCGGGAGTGGTGTAGACGAACATCTCCACCTTCTCGAACTGGTGGACGCGGATGATGCCGCGGGTGTCCTTGCCGTAGGTGCCGGCCTCGCGGCGGAAGCAGGAGGAGTACCCGGCGTAGCGCAGCGGCAGCTTGTCGGCGTCGAGGATCTCGTCCATGTGGTACGCCGCGAGCGGGACCTCGCTGGTGCCGACCAGGTACCGGTCGTCCTCGGCGAGGTGGTACACGTTCTCGGCCGCCTGGCCGAGGAAGCCGGTGCCGTCCATGGCGGCCGGGCGGACCAGGGTCGGGGTGATCATCGGGATGAAGCCGGCCGCGGTGGCCTGGGCGATCGCCATGTTGACCAGGGCGAGCTCCAGCAGCGCGCCGACACCGGTCAGGTAGTACGAGCGAGCACCGGCGACCTTGGCGCCGCGCTCGGTGTCGATGGCGCCCAGGATCTGGCCGAGCTCGACGTGGTCGCGCGGCTCGAAGCCCTCGGCGGAGAAGTCGCGCGGGGTGCCGATCTCCTCCAGGGTGACGAAGTCCTCCTCGCCGCCGACGGGGGCGGCCGGGTCGATGAGGTTCGCCAGCGAGCGGAGCAGGCGGTCGGCCTCCTCCTTGGCGGTGCCCTGTTCGGCGTCCGCGGCCTTGACCTCGGCGGCCAGGTCCTTGGTGCGCTGGAGCAGGGCGGCCTTCTCCTCGCCCTTGGCCTGGGCGACCTGCTTGCCGAGCACCCGCTGCTCGCTGCGCAGTTCGTCGAAGCGGCTGCCCGAGGACCGGCGCCGCTCGTCGGCGGAGAGGAGGGCGTCGACCAGGTCGACGTCCTCGCCACGGACGCGCTGCGAGGCGCGCACTCGGTCAGGGTCCTCACGGAGCAGGCGAAGGTCAATCACAGGGCCAAGCGTACCGGGCGACCGTTCCTCCGCCGGTACGGCTTTTTCCCTGGGGATAACTCGGCCCGACCTGTGGATAACTCCTGTGGGCAACTCTTCGCCCGTCACGTTATCCACAGGTCGGGGCCTGGGCCTGTGGATCAAAGGGGAGGATCGTCTTCCGCGTGAACGAACCAGGGAATTGAGGTTTCAAACCTCAATGAACCTTCCCGAGTGAGGGAATTGAAGCACTCGGACGGGTGATTTGCTGGCAACCGGGTGACTCTGGTCCGATTGGTCATCTCTGCGACGCAAACCGATGGTCCGACCGGGTCTGGGCAATGGCTATACCGGTTTGTCGACTCGCCCCCAGGCCTGTGGATAACTCCGGGCTGTGGACAGCCGGGGGGCCTGTGGACAGCGGGTGCGGCCCCGGACCGCCTGTGGATGACGGGTGGGGCCGCCCGACCTCGCCTGATCGGACCGGTCCGAAACGGTCGGAAAAGGTCCGAAAGACAAAAGATGGAGCTCAGATGTCGCCGCGGCCGTCGAGGGCGCGGGAGAGCCAGTCGGCCGCCGAGGTGAAATCCTCGTCCGAGGTCCCCGGCCGCCGGTGGGTGGACTCCTGCCGGTCGGCGCGCGGATAGGAGCCGAGGTACCGCACCTGCGGGCAGATCCGCTTGAGCCCCATCATCGCCTCGCCCACCCGGCGGTCGGAGAGGTGGCCGTCGCAGTCGATCAGGAAGCAGTAGCTGCCCATGCCCTCGCCGGTCGGCCGGGACTCGATCCGCATCAGGTTGACCCCGCGCACCGCGAACTCCTGGAGCAGCTCCAGCAGCGCGCCCGGGTGGTCGGCCGGCAGCCAGACCACCATCGAGGTCTTGTCCGCTCCGGTCGGCGAGGAGACCCGCCCGGGCCGGCCGACCAGGACGAACCGGGTGGCCGCGCTCTTCGCGTCCGCGATCTCCTTGACCAGCGGCTCCAGCCCGTAGATCGGCGCCGCGAACTCCCCGGCGAAGGCGCCGTCGTAGCGGCCCTCGGCGACCAGCCGGGCGCCGTCCGCGTTGGAGGCGGCCGACTCCCACTTCGCCTCCGGCAGGTTGGCCGCCAGCCAGCGCCGGACCTGCGGCTGGGCCACCGGGTGGCTGGTCACCGTCTTGATCCCGGACAGCTCGGTGCCCGGCCGCACCAGCAGCGCGAAGGTGATCGGCAGCAGCACCTCACGGTAGATCATCAGCGGTGCGCCGGCGGCCAGTTCGTCGTTGGTCGCGGTGACCGCGCCCTCCACCGAGTTCTCGATCGGGACGAACGCCCCGGCCGCCTCCCCGCCGCGCACCGCGTCCAGCGCCAGCGCGACCGAGGACAGCGGCACCAGCTCCCGGGTCGCCGCCTCCGGCAGGGTGTGCAGGGCCGCCTCGGTGAACGTGCCGGCCGGTCCGAGGTAGGTGTAGCGGGTGGCCGACATGATGCCTCCGTGGGTTCTCGGTGGTGCGGGCGGGGTGTGCCGAAGCAGTCACCCTAACGACTCCGCGGTCCCGGCAGGAACGCGTTCCGGTGGCCGGGACCGCGGTGCGCGGACCGTCAGTGCGCCTCGAACAACTGCTGCCCGAGGTAGCCGCCGAGCGGCGCCGAGGGCGGGATCGCGTACAGGCCGCTCGCCTCGTGCCGCAGGAAGCGGGAGAGGCTGTCGGCCCGGGAGAGGTTGCGCTGCACCGGGACGAAGCCCTCGCGGGGATCGGCCTGGTAGGCGAGGAAGAGCAGCCCGGCGTCCGGCGAACCGTCCGACAGCAGCCCGTCGTGGTACGAGAAGCTCCGCCGCAGCATCGCCGCACCGCTGTTGGAGGCCGGGGCGGCGACCCGGATGTGCGCGTCGGCGGGGATCTTCAGGCTGCCGTCCGAGTTCTGCGCGGCGAGGTCGACCCGGGTCCGCTCACCGGCGTCGGCGGCCGCGCTGAGCGGGGAGCCGGTCGACTTGCGCCGCCCGATCACCCGCTCCTGCCGGTCCACCGGCAGCGCCTCCCAGTTGTCCAGCAGCATCCGGATCCGCCGGAACACCAGGAACGAGCCGCCGCCCAGCCAGGGCTGCGGGTCGTTGCTGCCGCCGCCGTAGAACACCTTGTTGAAGTTGTCGTCGCCCGGCCTGGGGTTGTTGGTGCCGTCGACCTGGCCCATCAGGTTGCGCGGGGTCACCTGCCGCGAGGCGGCCCCGGGGGTGCGGGAGAAGCCCGCCGCCTGCCAGCGCAGCGTCGCCGTGCCCACCGCCAGCCGCTGGAGCACCCGCAGGGCGTGCACCGTGACCAGGGCGTCGTCCGCGCATATCTGGACGATCAGGTCGCCGTCACCGCGGGCCTGGTCGAGCGCGTCGCCGGGGAAGGCGGGCAGCGGTTCGAGCCCCGCCGGCCGGCGGTCGGCCAGCCCGGCCTTGTCGAACAGCGTGGCGCCGAAGCCGACGGTGAGGGTGAGCGAGCAGGGCCCGAGGTCCAGCGAGATCTGGTTGTCGGACTCCTCGGCCGGCTGCCCGGCGGTCAGCCGCTCGGCCGTCCACGTCCAGCGCTGCAACAGGTTGCGCAGCCCGTCCCGGCCGGCGTTCGCGGCCAGGTCGAAGGCGGCCAGCTGGACCCTGGCCTGCGGCGGGTCGGTGATCCCGGACTGGTGATCGCCGCGGAACGGCAGCCGGGTCGAGCCCAGCACGCCGGCCACGGGCCGCTCGTTGCCACCGGCCCCGGCGTAGGCGACGCCCGCACCGGCCACGCCCACGCCGGCGCCGACCAGCAGCCCGGCCCCGGCGGTGCCGAGCAGCGTCCGCCGGGTGAAGTTCCCGGCGTCGGCCGGGTCCTGGTCCGTCGAGTCCTGACTCGTCGACATCTCCGTCATCTCGCTCATCCGATCTTGAACTGCTGGGTCGGGGTGGTCTGGTCAATGTCGGAGGAGCGGATCTGCACCGACACCACCCAGGTCCCCGCCAGCGGGAGCTGGGCCGTGCCGCTCCAGCGGCCGACGCCCTCCGGGGTCAGCGCGACCGGCAGTGGGCCGAGGTCGCGGTCCGGCAGGGTGAAGGCTAGCTGTACTTCGGGAACGTCCACCGGCTGCCCGTCCGCACCGTCGAGTGCGAGCCTCACCTCGTTCGGTCCGGTCCGGGCCGGGTTGAGGGTGACGGTCGCGGTGCCCTTGGCGTTCGGCGTCCGGCCCTTGGTGTCGTACGGGAGCTTGAGGTCGACGGTGCGGCCCGGCTCGGTCTGCGGCGCCGCGGCCCCGTCGGCGACCGGAGCGGCGGCCCCGGCCTTGACCTCGCCCGCCACCCGCCCGGGCGGGGAGTTGGTCAGCATCGTGGTGACCACCAGCACCGCCACCGCGACCAGCGCCTCGACCAGCACCGAGCGGCGCAGCCCGGCCCGGGTCGGGGTCAGCCCGCGGTCGCGTCCGGCGCTGCGCCGGACGGCCCGCTGGCGCTCCAGCTGCGCCTGCCGGACCGGGTCCTCGGCGTGCGCCGCGACCGCGACCGGCTCCGGCAGCTCGGCCTCCGCCGCCTCGACCTCCGCCGCCTCGGCGGGGGTCGAGCGCAGCTTGGCCAGCCAGGCCCGGGACATCCAGGCGACGCCGAGCATCACGAGCACGCAGCCGCTCTTCACCAGCAGCAGCCGCCCGTACTCGGTGCCGGTCAGGGCCCCCCAACCGCCCAGGCCCCGCCAGGACTGGTAGACCCCGGTCACGGCCAGCACGGCCACCGACCCGAAGGCGATCTTCGAGAAGCGGTCCACCACCCCGGCGCCGACGCCCTCGCGCAGCGCGACCAGCAGCGCGGCCAGCCCGCCCAGCCAGAGCGCCATCGCGATCAGGTGCAGCACGCCGAACGGCAGCGCCAGCCAGACCTGGATGCCCACCGAGGCGTGGTCGGCGCCGACCCAGGTCGCCGAGAGGGCGACCGCCAGCACCAGCCCGGCCACCCCGAGGCCGAGCCGGACCTCGCGCTGCGGCCGCGCCGCGGCCCGCCGCTCCAGCTCGTGCAGCTCGACGGCCTCGGCGTCGTCCCGGTCCGGCTCCGCCGCCGCGGGGAGCGGCTTCGGCGGCTGCCCCAGCTGCCCGACCAGCAGCGACAGGAACACCCCGCTCGCCGCGAGCAGCAGCAGCCGGGCGGCCAGCGCGGTGCCGATCCGCTCGTCCAGCGTGGCCCGCACCAGCGACAGGTCGAAGGCCTGTCCGACGCCCGAGCCGCGCTCGTACGGGCCGCGCAGCATCAGCACCGCGACGGTGGAGACCAGCAGCGCCGTCCAGCCGGTCATCAGCAGCCGCTGCACCCGGCGCCGGGCGGTGCCGGCCGGCCAGCAGACCAGGACGAAGGCGGCGACGCCGACCAGCAGCGCGAAGGCCGCGTAGGCGACGGTGCGCCCGGTGCCGTACAGGGCGGCGACCAGGCCGTCGGCCTTGGCGCCCTGGAGCGCGGTGGCCGACACCGAGGTGTCCGAGGGCGCGCCGACGGAGAAGGTGAACGCCCCGCCGACCGGGTGCGAGTCGTCCGAGACGGCCCGCCAGGCCACCGTGTACGTGCCGTTGGCGAGGCCGCCCTTCAGTCCGACCCGGGCGGTGTTGCCCTTGCCGTCGGCGTGCGCCGGGTTGCCGGTGTCCACCGGCTTGCCGGCCGGGTCGAGCACCCGGACGGAGTCGCTGGAGAGCGAGACGGACTCGCTGAAGGTCAGCGTGACCGCCTGGGGGGCGGTGGCGACCACCGAGTTCTGCCGGGGGTCGGTGGAATCCAGGGTGGCGTGCGCGGAGGCCGGCCCGGCGCCCGCGAGCATCAGCGCGAGCAACGCGCCGAGCACTGCGAACACCCCGGCGATCCGACGGTGGGTGGCCTTCTCCAGGCCGGCCGACTGCATGGTGGCGGGTTCCCTAACTCTGGCCGGGGCGGTAGGTGAGCTCCTTGACCGGCACCTTGACGGAGATGGTGCCGGACTTGGCGAAGGTGAGGTCGAGCTCCAGCTCGTCACCGAGGGTGGGGGCCTTCTGCCACCCCATGATCATGAGGTGGTTGCCGCCGCGGGCGAGCCGCAGGTCGCCGTGCGCGGGCACGTCCAGGCTGTCCACCTGCTCCATCGTCGACTCGGTCGAGCGGTGCATGGTGACCGACTGGGCGGCCGGGCTGGTCACCTTGAGCAGTTCGTCGCGGCCGCCGTCGTTGCGGACGGTCAGGTAGCCGGCCGCCATGCCGCCGGTCGGGGGCATCGGGATGTAGGAGTCGGCGACGCTGATCCTGGCCGGGCCGCTGGAGGCGGCGTCCGGCGCGGCGGTGCCGCCGTCCGTCCCGCAGGCGGCCAGGACGGCGCTGCCGCCCAGGGCCGTCGCGACGACGGCGCCGAGCAGGGCGGTGCGGCGGAAGCGGCGGGTTCCGGTGGTCACCGAGGTCACGCCGCGACCCCCTGGGCGAGCAGCGGCAGGTCGTGCTCGTAGGTCTTCTCCTCGGTGCCGCTCATGTAGAGCACGTGCGCCTTGTCGTCCGAGGGGAGGAAGGCCAGCACCTGCGCGCCGTGGGTCGAGGTGACCGTGCCGTCGGCGTTGACCACCGGGTCCTCGATCATGATGCCGAGCGACCTGGCGGCGGTCTTCACCTTGGCCAGGTCCCCGGTGAGGCCTATGAAGTCGCTGCCCATCGAGTCCAGCCAGGTGCGCAGCACCTTCGGGTTGTCGCGGTCCGGGTCGGTGGAGACGAAGACGACGTCGATCTTCTGCCGTTCGGCCTCGGGGAGGGCCTTCATCGCGACGCCGATGTCGCCCATGGTGGTCGGGCAGACGTCCGGGCAGCTGGTGTAGCCGAAGAACAGCAGGGTGGCCTTGCCGTTGGTCCGCTGGCGCAGGTCGAAGGGCTGTCCGGAGGTGTCGGTCAGCTGGAGGTCCGGCTTCTCGAAGTTCTTGGCGAGCTTGGTGCCCTGGTACGGGGTGTTCTCCTTCTGCTGGGTGACCTTGGCGGCGGAGGAGCCGCCGCCGGAGGAGCCGCAGGCGGAGAGGGTCAGGGCGGCGGCCAGCGCGAGGGCGGCGGCGCCGGCCAGACGGGTGGTGCGGTGCATGGGAGTTCCGATCGTGCGCGGTGGACCGCCGGCGGGGCCGCACCCGTGCGCTGGGTACGGCCCCGCCGGCGCGGGGGTCAGGAAGCGGAGCCGCCGCTCTTGCGGCGCAGGCCGAGCACACCGACGGCGGTGCCGATCACGCCGACCACGATGCCGACCACGCCCAGGGTGCGGGCGGTGGAGTCGCTGGACTTGGCGTCGCCGGCGGCGGCGGCGTGGTCAGAGCTGCCCCCGGTCGCGGCCGGGGAGGCGGTGACGCCGTGGCCGTCGCCCTCGGCGGCCTTGGTGAGCTTCAGGACGGGCGCGGGCTTGGCCGGCTCGGGCTGGCCGTCCTTGGACTCGTCGATCCAGCGGGAGATGTCGCCGTTGTCGTAGGTCTGGAGGGTCTTGAACTCCAGGCTGTCGGTGTCGGTCGGCAGCGGGCCGAGCGAGACCCGGAACTCCTGGAACTGGCCGGGGGCGATCTTGGTGCCGGCGTCGGCGGTCCAGGTGATCTTGGAGACGGCCTCGGTGACGTCGTTGCCGTGCACCTTGATCGGCTTGTCGAGCTTGGCCTTCTCGACCGCGGCGGTCCAGCCCGGCAGCGGCAGGGTCCGGACCGAGGCCAGCGGGTGGTCCAGCGGGAGGTTGACCTCCAGCTTCACGGTGCTCGCGGTGTCGCTCTCGTTCGGCACCCGGAAGTCGACGGCCGTGTAACCGCCCTGGGCGGCCGCGCCCGGGTTCACGGTGACGTGCGCGAAGGCGGGGCCGGCCAGCGCCACCACGGAGGCGGCGGCGGTGAGGGCGACGGCGGCGATGCGGCGGGTGGGAAGGGAACGCATGATGCGGGTCTCCGATCGGAGCTCGGCGGCACCGGGACCGGGCGACGGACGTGAACCGTGCCGCGGCGGGCCGCGCGTGGGGACGTGGGGGCTGAGCCTCGGGCCGCCCCGGTACGCGGGGAACGGCCGGACGGTGCGCACACCGCGAACCCGGGTCCACGCGGACACCAGGAACGTCGGTCAGTGCGCGAAGGCCCCGTACGGCGGTCCGCGCCGCACCACGCTGTGCCGCAGCACGGCACCCGCCGGGAGCGGGCTCCCGCCGCCCCGGGCCCGGAACCGGAGGGCCGGACCGGCCGCGCCGAACAGACCGCGCAGCAGCGCGGCCACCAGCGCGAACACCGTCCGCAGCGGCGCCGCCCAGTGCTCCCGGGCCGCCGCGGCGGCCACCCGCAGCAGCCGCCACAGCGCCGCCTCGCCGCGCCGCAGCCACCAGCCCGCGACCAGCGCGGCGGCCAGGTGCCCGGCCAGCATCGACGGCGTCATCCCGAACACGCCCGCCTGCCACCAGGACACGGTGGCGAAGGCGTGCGGGTCCAGACCCGCGGAGGAGACCAACTGCTCCGGGGACGGGCCGCCGGTCAGGCCGAGCAGCGTGCCGGGCCGGGCC
Organism: Kitasatospora sp. NPDC056651; assembly: GCF_042792155.1. Taxonomy (NCBI): domain Bacteria; kingdom Bacillati; phylum Actinomycetota; class Actinomycetes; order Kitasatosporales; family Streptomycetaceae; genus Kitasatospora; species Kitasatospora sp. NPDC056651. Next base: position 43,335 of record NZ_JBHTWX010000003.1, read on the forward strand.
TCGTTGCAGATCAGCCGGCCGGCCACCTGCGGCAAGGTCAGCGGACCGGAGCCGCCGTGGTGCATGCCGGGCATGGAGGCGTTGAAACCGTGGAAGAGGCAGTGCAGGACGAGCTGCCCGGCCCCCAGCGCCCCGGCGATGGCCGCCAGCGAACGCTCCCGTCCGCCGCAGACCGACGCGAACGCCAGGATCACGGAGAAGCCCGCCGCCAGCGCGCTCGGCGGCACGTTCCCGCCGCCCGCCAGGGCGTGCCCGGCGGCCGCTATCAGGGTGCACACCAGCGCGAACGGGACCGCCCGGGCAAGCCGCAGGTCCCAGGCGGCGGCCCCCACCGGCTGGGCCGGTCCGGGGGCGCCCGGGCGCGGGGCGGCGGCGAGGGCAGTCATGGCCGGGCCATCCTCTCATTGCGTACGCCGCTGGGACGGGCAGGGTGGGAAATCCCTACGAATGCCCCTTTCGGCCGCGGCGTGCGAGGGGGCGTACGCCTCGCCCGGCACAGACCCCGGCCCCCAGTCCATCCGCCGAACGGGCGGTAGCCGGCCTCGGGCACGGTTCACCCGGGAATCGTTCGGAGATACCTAGTTGTATGTGGAGCCGCAGCCAGGAGGGACCTCCCGTGGACATCTGGTGGACTCTGCACCTCAAGCGCGACCCGGCCAGCGTCCCGCTGGCCAGGCGCATCCTGCTCGGTGCGATGGCGACGGCCGGCGTCGACCCGCAGATCGCGGACGACCTCGGCGTCGCCCTCAGCGAGGCCTGCGCCAACGCCGTCGAGCACGGCGCCACCGGGCGGCCGGACGACGGGTTCCAGGTCACCGCGTCGATCCGCGGGGACCGGCTGCGGATCGAGGTCACCGACTCCGGCCCCGGCCTGCCCGGCCCCGTGGCGCCCGCGGCCCCGGCGTCACCCGTCGTGCCGGCCGTGCCCGCCCGCCGTCAGGTCGGCGGCGCCCCGGCCCGGCCGGCCGCGCGCGGCCGCTCCCGCCGCGGCCGGGCCACCGTGCCGGCCCGGGTGCTGGCCGCCCACCGGCCCCGCAGCGACGGCCACCCGTACGACACCCACGTCCTGCCCTGCCGCCCCAGCACCCCCACGCTGCGCCCGGTCGACCTGGACGCCCTCCCCGACCTCACCGCCGAGTCCGGGCGCGGGCTGTTCCTCATCCACGCCCTCACCGACCACGTGCAGCTGCGCAACCACCCGCTGCGGGGGGCGATCGTGAGCTTCGACAAGATCCTCAAGTGGCAGGACGGGGCGCTGCTGCAGGCGTCCTGAGGGCGTTCCGCGGGCGGGGCGTGCGCGACCGTCCGTCCGGGGGAGGGGCGTCGGCCGGCGGGCCCGCTCCGGTTGCCGACCGCCGTGCGGCCGCCGGACGATGGGGAGCATGATGCACCAGATGCGAGCCGAGTACGACGCCGGCGGTGAGGCCGGCGGGGTGCGGCTGTGGCACGTGGTCCGGGGCGAGGAGAGCGTCGCGATGTGCGGGCGGGAGCTCGATCCGGCGGCGGCGGTGCGGTCGGCGCTGGACTGGGGGAAGACCCCCGAGCTGTGCTGCCACACCTGCGGGGCGTACTTCCTGCGTGAGACTCCGTACCTGGCGGCCGAGCACCCGTAGGCGGCGCTACCGTTGCCCGGCATGGAGGAACCTCTGGTCCGGCCGCGGCCGCTGATCCGGGAGGCGGCCGGGTTGCGCGCCGGTGTGCCCGAACTGCCCGAGTACGTCGACCGGTTGTGCGCGCTGGTCGAACGGGTGGATCCGCTGGTCCACGCGTTCGTGCCCGAGCCCGGGCGGCACGACAGGCTGCACGCGCAGGCGCGGGAACTGGCCGCGCGGTACCCGGAGCCGGCCGGCCGGCCGCCGCTGTACGGGGTGGCCGTGGGCGTCAAGGACATCGTGCACGTGGACGGGCTGCCCACGCACGGCGGATCGGCGCTGCCGCCCGGGGTGCTGGCCGGACCGCAGGCCGTGGTGGTGGACCGGCTGCGGGCGGCGGGGGCGCTGGTCGCGGGCAAGACGGTGACCGCGGAGTTCGCCGCGAGCGCCCCGGGGCCGACCCGCAATCCGCACCATCCGGCGCATACCCCGGGAGGCTCCAGCAGCGGTTCGGCGGCGGCGGTCGCGGCCGGGCTGGTGGCGCTGGCGATCGGCACCCAGACGGTCGGCTCGGTGATCCGCCCGGCCGCGTACTGCGGGGTGGTGGGCTTCCGGCCGACGTACGGGCGGATCCCGATGACGGGGGTGATCCCGAACGCGCCGAGCTTCGACACCCTCGGGCTGTTCACCGCGGACCTGGCGGGTGCGGCGCTGGCGGCCTCGCTGCTCTGCGACGGCTGGCGGGGCGACGACTGGCGGGGCGACGACTGGCGGGGCGACGGCCGGCAGGGTGACGGCCGGTGGGGTGACGGTCGGCCGGGCGGCGCCGGGGAACAGTCGCCGGGTGAGCCGGCCGTGCCGGTGCTCGGGGTGCCGGACGGGACGTACCTGGAGTGCGCCGAACCGGGTGCGCGGCGGGCCTTCGAGGAGCTGCTGGACAGGCTGGCGCGGGCCGGGCCGGCCGTGCGGCGGGTCGAGCTGTTCCCGGACTTCGCCGAGGTGAGACGGCAGCTGCAGCTGGTCAACCGGTTCGAGCTGGCCCGCGGCCACGCCGACTGGTTCGCCCGTTTCGGCGGGCTCTACCGGCCGGAGACGGTGGCGAGCATCCGGGTCGGCCGGGGCGTCACGGCCGAGGACCGGGCGGCCGCCCTGCGGTTCCGCGAGCGGCTGCGCGAACGGGTGGCCGCGGCGGAGGCGGCGGCCGGGGTGGACCTGTGGCTGGCGCCCTCGGCGACCGGCGGGGCGCCGGAGGGCCTGCACAGCACGGGCGACGCGGTGATGTCGCTGCCGTGGAGCTTCCTCGGGCGTCCGGCGCTGAGCCTGCCGGCCGGGCGGACCCCGCAGGGGCTGCCGCTGGGGCTCCAGGTGGTCGGCGCGGCGGGCGGGGACGAGCTCCTCCTGGCCCGGTCCGCCCTGCTGGAAGCCGTGTTGGCGGACGGTTAGGGCCGGACAGGGCCTGGCTGGGCGAGCGTCGGGTCCGCCGGGTCGGTGGCCCCGGCGCGCAGCAGGCGGGGCAGCAGGCGGCCGGCCCGCTCGTACGGGGTGTCCTCCTCGTGCAGTACGGCCTGGGAGTTGGCCGTCTCCAGGACCGCGATCAGGGCGAAGGCGAGGTCCTCGGGGTCGGCGTCGGGGCGCAGGTCGCCGGCGTTCCGGGCGGCGTCGAGGGACTCGGCGATGGTGTCGAACCACTCCCGGGCGCAGTCGGCCAGCGCGTCCCGGACGGCGCCGGGGCGGGCGTCGAACTCGGCGGTGACCTCGTAGAAGAAGCAGCCGCCGGGGAAGACCCGGGCGCGGGAGTAGGCGAGCCAGCTCTCGCAGAGCGCGCGGGCCTTGGCGAGGCCGGGCGGGGTGTCGGCGACCGGGGCGACGACGGCGTCGGCGAAGATCCGGCGGGCGGCGCGGACGGTGGCCAGTTGCAGCTCCTCCTTGGAGCCGAAGCCGGCGAAGACGCCGCTCTTGCTGAGCCCGAGGTCGGTGGCCAGGCGGCCGATGGAGAGTGCGTCCAGGCCCTCGACGGAGGCGATCGCCACCGCCCGGCGCAGCACCGCCCGGCGGGTCTCCTCGCCGCGAAGCACCCGTCCGTCCGTGGTCGCTCCGGCCATCGCGCGCCCCCTGTTCCGCTGGTCTGTCCGCCCGTCGTGGGTGAGGCCCAGGGTAGTGCGTCGGTCGTCCGCGCCCCAAAAACTGCACGAACGATCGTGCTAATATCTCGCCGCGGGCCGGCCGGGGAGCGCACGTGCGCCGCCTCCGGACCGCAGCACGGTCGTGGGAACACCCGTTCGTACCGACAGGGAGCACCGATGGATCCGGCCTACGCACTCGTCCGCGGCGTCCTCAACCCCGCCGCCCGCATCGCCCCGGGCGCGGCCGGGCGGGCCGCCTTCGAACTGTTCACGCACCCGGTGCGGCGCAGCCGGGTGCGGGAGTCGGAGCGGGAGGTGCACGGGCGGGCCGTCGCCGAGCGGCTCGCCGTGAACGGGAAGCCGGTGGTCGGCTACCGCTGGGGCAGCGGCGAGCGGCCGGTCCTGCTGCTGCACGGCTGGCGCTCCCGGGCGTCCCGGTTCGCCCCGTACGTGCCCCGGCTGCGGGCGCTCGGGCTGAGCGCGGTCGCCTTCGACGCGCCGGGCCACGGCGACTCCGGCGGGCGGAGCACCGGTGTGCCGGAGTTCCGCGAACTCGCCCTGCGGCTCCAGGAGCGGTACGGGCCGTTCGAGGCGGTGGTGGCGCACTCGCTCGGCGTCTGCGCGGCCCTCGGCGCGCTGGCCGACGGGCTGGCGGCGGGGCGGCTGGCGGCCGTCTCCGGGGTGTCCCGGGTCGGCTTCTTCCCGGCCGCGTTCTGCGCCGGGCTCGGGCTGAACGCCGAGGTCGAGCGCGCGCTGCGGGAGCGGATCGAGCGGGAGCTGTTCGCCGGGGACGCCGGGGGCTGGGAGCGCTACGACGCGGCCCGCCGGGTCGAGGCGGTCGGCGGGCCGGTCCTGGTGCTGCACGACGAGGGCGACACCGTCGTCCCGCTGAGCGAGGCGCACCGGCTCCGCGAGGCGTACGGGGAGCGGCTGGAGCTGGTCGTCACCCAGGGGCTCGGCCACCGCAGGATCGTCGCGGAACCGACCATCGTTGATCAGGTGATCGGATTCATCTCCGCCGGACTGGAGGTCCCTGTCGCATGAGGATCGTCGAACTGCACGCACGGGCAATGGAATTGGCCATCGGGGTGGTGGACGGCCTGCGGCCGGACCAGCTGGACCTGCCCACCCCCTGCGCCGGGTGGACGCTGCGCAGGCTGCTGGAGCACTGCGTCGGCCAGCACCGGGGTTTCGCCGCGGCCGCCCGCGGGGCCGGGCCGGACCCGGCGCTGTTCGCGGACGCCCCGCTCGGCGCCGATCCGGCGGGCGCCTTCCGCCGCACCGGCACCGACCTCACCGAGGCCTTCCGGGAGGCCGCCGACGCGGACCGGGCCCTGTGGCTGCCCGAGATCCGCGACGGCGGCCCCTTCCCGTTCGCCCAGGCGGTGGGCTTCCACCTGCTGGACACCCTGGTGCACGGCTGGGACGTCGCCGCGGTGCTCGGCACCCGGGCCGGGCTGGTCGCGACGGTGGACGCCCACGACGCGCTGGCCACCACGCTGCTGGCGGTGACCGAAGCCGTCCCGGACACCCCGGAGGCCCGGGCACCCGGCCGGGTCTTCGCCCCGGGCCTCGAACCCGGTGGCGGCGAGGGCCGGTTCGCCCACGCCCTGGCGCTGCTCGGCCGCGACCCGGCCTGGAAGCCGTGACGGGCCCGGGGCCGTGGCGCACCCGGGAGCCCCGGGAGCCCGGGGGTCGTCCCAGGGGCTCCGGGACACAGGGGATTCCGGAAACCCTAGGACAGCCTGGAGGCCCCGGCGCCGCGGGTCCCGGTCCCGGTCCCGGTCCCGGGGCGCCGCTCGGGCCCGCGCCGCTCGTCGGGGAAGCGCGGCCCGCCGATCAGGAAGAACAGTGCGGCGGTCGGGAAGCCGAGCGAGGCGGCCAGCACCACGATGAACTGCCAGAACATCTTCCGCTCCTCGTCACTCGCGGGCCGCCCGGACACCCGGCCACCCGGCCACCCGGCCACCCGGACACCCGGACACCCGGACACCCGGACACCCGGACACCCGGAGGCCTCCCGGAACCCGACCCGCTCCGATCGGCCGAATCGTCCGGTCACGGTCCGACGGTATGGCCGGATCACCCCGGCTGCCACCGGGCGCCGTGCCCCGGCCCGCGCCACACCGCGCAGGGGTCTGGGCGCGGGCCGGTGGCGGCGGCCACACTGTCGGGATGCAGCTACAGCTCGCAGGGGAAGCACGGCGGCCCGACCGCGAGAGCGAGGACTTCGCCGCGGCCTCGCCGGAGGCGCTGGTCCTGCTGGACGGCGCGAGTTCGCCGGCCGGCCTGGAGTCCGGGTGCCGGCACGGAACGGCCTGGTACACGCGCCGGCTGGGCGTCCACCTGCTCGCCCGGCTCACCGACCGGGCGGACCGCTCGATCGCCGAGTGCCTGGCCGACGCGATCGTGGAGACGGCCGCGCTGCACGGCGGCCGCTGCGACCTGGCGCACCCCAACACCCCCGCCGCGATGGTCGTCGCGGCCCGGCGGCACGGCGAGGCGCTGGAGTACCTGGTGCTCGGCGACTCGCTGCTGGTGCTGGAGTTCAAGGACGGTCCGCCGAAGGTGATCGGGGACAACCAGCGCTTCCCCGGCGGGGAGGGACTGCGCCGCCAGGTCTGGGAGACCGTCCCCGGCTCGGCCGAACGGGCCGCGCTGCACCTGGAGTACGCGCTGGCCGTGCGTGCCGCCCGCAACCGGGGCAACGGTCCGTGGATCGCAGCCGCCAGCCCGCGTGCGGCCGAGCACGCCGAGACCGGCTTCGTCCCGCTGGACCGGCTCCACGCGCTGGCCGCCTTCACCGACGGCGCCTCGCGCTACACCGAGCGCTTCGGGCTGGGCAGTTGGGGCGACGTGCTGCGGCTGCTCGCCGAGTCGGGTCCGGCCGAGCTGATCTCCCAGGTCCGGGCGGCGGAACGGGCCGACGCCACCTGCGAGCGCTGGCCGCGCGGCAAGACCCACGCCGACGCCTCGGCGCTCTACGCGCTGCTGTGACCACGTGACGGCGTCCCGCACATGACGGAGCGGCGGACCGGAAACCGGTCCGCCGCTCCGCGGTGTGCGGTCGGGCTCAGTGGCCGTCGGCGGGGATGGTGCCGAGCCGGCCGGCCTGGAAGTCCTCCATGGCCTGCTGGAGTTCGCGGTGGCTGTTCATGACGAACGGGCCGTAGTGGGCGACGGGTTCGCGGATCGGGAGGCCGCCGAGGAGGACGACCTCGAAGTTGTTGTCGCGGGAGTCCTGCTTCTCGTCGGCGCGCAGGGTGATCGAGTCGCCGTCGCCGAAGACGACGGCCTGGCCCCGGTGGAAGGGGCGGTGCTCGTTGCCGGCCGAGCCGTTGCCGGCGAGGCCGTACGCGAGGGCGTTGAAGTCGGCGCGCCAGGGCAGGGTGATCTGGGCGCCGGGGTTGATCGACGCGTGGATCATGGTGATCGGGGTGAAGGTGGTGCCCGGGCCCTGGTGGCCGTCCAGCTCGCCGGCGATGACGCGCAGCAGCGCGCCGCCGTCCTCGGTGCTGAGCAGCTTGACGCTGCCGCCGCGGATGTCCTGGTACTTCGGGGTGATCATCTTGTCCGAGGCGGGCAGGTTCACCCAGAGCTGGAGGCCGTGGAAGAGGCCGCCGGACTTCACCAGCGACTCCGGCGGGCTCTCGATGTGCAGGAGGCCGGAGCCGGCCGTCATCCACTGGGTGTCGCCGTCGGTGATGGTGCCGCCACCGCCGTGCGAGTCCCGGTGGATGAACGTTCCGTCAATGATGTAGGTGACGGTCTCGAAGCCGCGGTGCGGGTGCCAGGGGGTTCCCTTCGGCTCGCCGGCCGCGTAATCCACCTCGCCCATCTGGTCCATCATGATGAACGGGTCGAGGTACTTCTGGTTGATCTTGGCGAAGGCGCGGCGGACGGGGAAGCCCTCGCCTTCGTAGCCCTCGGGAGCGGTGGCCACGGTGAGGACCGGCCGGGTGCTCGTGACGGCGGGGTCCGGCGTGGTGACGCGCGGAAGGGTCAGCGGGTTGTCGACGGTCACGGCGGGCATGTCGGCCTCCTTCGGGGAGTGGCTTCGGCCTGATGTCCCTCAGGTTAGTTCAATCCTCAACAACAAGCAAGTTGAAAGTTGAACTATGTAGTGACGGGAGCGCGGGGCTCCTCTCCCAGGATGGGTCAGCCGTACATCCGGCGCATCGTGAAATCGACCATCTGCTCGACGGCCTTGGCGTCGAACACCATCCGGTGCTCGCCCTCCATGTCCAGCGCGAAGCCGTAGCCGGTCGGCAGCAGGTCCAGGACCTCGGCGCCGGTGACGGTGAAGTGCTTGGAGTCCTTGCCGGCGTAGCGGCGCAGCTCCTTCAGCGAGCTGAACATCGGGATCACCGGCGTCGGGGTGTTGTGCAGCGCCAGGAAGCCGGGGCGGTCGCCGCGGGGGCAGTGCACCTTCGAGGTGATGAAGATCGCCTGGAAGTCCTCGACCGCCATCGAGCCGGTGGTGAAGGCCCGGACCGCGTCCGCGAGTGAGGGCGGCGAGGGTTCTGGGTAGAGGGACTGCTGGGGGGTCTGCGACTGCCCGCCGTAGGCGTCGGGTCCGGGCATGCCGTTCATGCCCGGCTGCGGCCCCGCCTGCTGCTGGTAGGGATCGCCCGGGTATGTGTTCTGGTCATATCCGTACACACGGACAGGCTAGCGGGAGCGCACCCTCCTGTGCTGGCATCGATCCTGACAAGGAGCGGCCGTCCCGGCTGTGGGACGTGACCACGTTCATAGCGGTGGATCGGCCGGCGGGGGCTTGCCCAAGTTACCGCTGGGTAGCATCATGATGCCTACTGGTGGGTACGGGGCGCCGGAAGGCGGTCTCCCGGAAGCGACGAACCGGAGATAACGGCCATGGGTCACTACAAGTCCAACCTGCGGGACGTGGAGTTCAACCTCTTCGAGGTGTTCGGCCGCGACCAGGTGTACGGCACCGGACCGTTCGCGGACATGGACGTCGAGACCGCGAAGAACATCCTGAGCGAGATCTCGCGCCTCGCCGAGAACGACCTCGCGGCGTCCTTCACCGACACCGACCGCAACCCGCCGGTCTTCGACCCGGAGACCAACACCGCGCCGATCCCGGCCACCTTCAAGAAGAGCTACCAGACCTTCATGGACGCCGAGTGGTGGCGCCTGGGCATCCCGGAGTCGATCGGCGGCCAGGTCACCCCGAACTCGCTGGTCTGGGCCTTCGCCGAGCAGATCCTGGGCTCCAACCCGGCCATCTGGATGTACTCCTCCGGCCCGGCCTTCGCCGGCGTCATCGCCGACGAGGGCACCGAGGAGCAGCTGGAGATCGCCAAGCGGATGACCGACCGCCTGTGGGGCTCCACCATGGTCCTCACCGAGCCCGACGCGGGCTCCGACGTGGGCGCCGGCCGCACCAAGGCGATCCGGCAGGAGGACGGCTCCTGGCACATCGAGGGCGTGAAGCGCTTCATCACCTCGGGTGAGCACGACATGTCCGAGAACATCGTCCACATGGTGCTGGCCCGCCCCGAGGGCGGCAAGCCGGGCACCAAGGGCCTGGGCCTGTTCATCGTCCCGAAGTTCGACTTCGACTGGGAGACCGGCGAGCTGGGCGAGCGCAACGGCGTCTACGCCACCAACGTCGAGCACAAGATGGGCCTCAAGGCCTCCAACACCTGCGAGATGACCTTCGGCGCCAAGCACCCGGCCAAGGGCTGGCTGCTCGGCGAGAAGGTCGACGGCATCCGCCAGATGTTCAAGATCATCGAGTTCGCCCGCATGATGGTCGGCACGAAGGCCATCGCCACCCTCTCCACCGGCTACCTGAACGCCCTGGAGTACGCCAAGGAGCGCGTGCAGGGCGCCGACATCTCGCAGTTCCTGGACAAGACCGCCCCGCGCGTCACCATCACCCACCACCCGGACGTGCGCCGCTCGCTGCTGACCCAGAAGGCCTACGCCGAGGGCATGCGCGCGCTGGTCCTGTTCACCGCCTCCGTCCAGGACGACATGACGGCCGCCAAGCTGCGCGGCGAGCACGACGAGGCCGCCGAGCGCCTGAACGACCTGCTGCTGCCGATCGTCAAGGGCTACGGCTCGGAGAAGTCCTACGAGCAGCTCGCCCAGTCGCTCCAGACCTTCGGCGGCTCCGGGTACCTCCAGGAGTACCCGATCGAGCAGTACATCCGGGACGCCAAGATCGACACCCTCTACGAGGGCACCACGGCGATCCAGGGCCAGGACTTCTTCTTCCGCAAGATCGTCAAGGACGGTGGCCAGGCGCTCACCGTGCTGTCCGAGCAGATCCGGAAGTTCGTCGACTCCGCCGAGGGCGGCGACGCCCTGGCCGCCGAGCGCACCCTGCTCGGCAAGGCCGCCGACGACCTGGCGGCCATCGTCGGCAAGCTGATCGCCGACCTCACCTCGGTCGAGCAGGACGTCAAGAACATGTACAAGGTGGGCCTCAACACCACCCGCCTGCTGATGGTCTCCGGCGACGTCGTGGTCGGCTGGCTGCTGCTGCGCCAGGCCGCGGTGGCCCTGGCCAAGCTGGAGGCCGGCGCCTCGGAGAAGGACGTCCCCTTCTACCAGGGCAAGGTCGCGGCGGCCCGCTTCTTCGCCAAGAACGTCCTGCCGACCATCGCCCCGCAGCGCGCGATCGCCGAGGGCATCGACAACGAGATCATGGAGCTGGCGGAGGAGGCCTTCTAGGCCCACCCCCCCACGACTGCCCGACACACCCTCACACCGAAGGGCCCGGCTGCCACCGGGCCCTTCGGTGTGTCCGGGGCCGGAACGGTCCCGGCGCGTGGGGCCGGGAACGGCCGCGGAACCCGCCGGTCGGGCGGGGCGGACACGCTCGTGTCCTGGTCGCGCATCGGACGGGAGGTTCCGAGTGCCCTGTCCGTGTACCGGCATATGCTCGGGTGCGAAGCCGCTCCCCATCCGGCTTCGGCCCTCACTCGACCCAGGAGCAGCATGTCGACCGCCGCCCGCCAGGCATTCTTCGACCGGACGCACAGCGACGATCTGATCGCGTTCCTCGGCACCTCGCCGTCCCCGTACCACGCGGTGGCGAGCGCCGCCGAGCGGCTGGAGAAGGCCGGCTTCCGGCAGGTCGCCGAGACGGACGCGTGGGACGGCGCGGCCGGCGGCCGCTACCTGATCCGCGGCGGCGCGCTGATCGCCTGGTACGTGCCGGAGGGGGCCGCCCCCGAGACCCCGTTCCGGATCGTCGGCACCCACACCGACTCGCCCAACCTGCGGGTCAAGCCGGTGCCGGACACCGGCTCGGAGGGCTGGCGGCAGGTCGCGGTGGAGATCTACGGCGGCGTCCCGCTGAACACCTGGCTGGACCGCGACCTCGGCCTCTCCGGCCGGCTCGTGCTCAAGGACGGCACCTCCCGGCTGGTCCAGCTGGACGAGCCGCTGCTGCGCGTGCCGCAGCTGGCCATCCACCTGGACCGCCAGGTCAACGAGGGCATGAAGCTCGACAAGCAGCGCCACCTCACCCCGATCTGGGGCCTCGGCCCGGTCGACGAGGGCTCGCTGATCTCCTACGTCGCCCGGCGGGCCGGCCTGGACGCCGCCGACGTGGCCGGCTGGGACCTCATGACCCACGACGTCCAGCCCGCCTCCTACCTGGGCCGCGACCGCGAGCTGCTGGCCGCCCCGCGCCTGGACAACCTGCTCTCGGTGCACGCGGCCACCGCCGCGCTCGCCGCCGTCGCCACCGGCGAGGGCGCCGCCGACCTGCCGTACATCCCGGTGCTGGCCGCCTTCGACCACGAGGAGACCGGCAGCGAGTCCGACACCGGCGCGCAGAGCCCGCTGCTCGGCAACGTGCTGGACCGGACGGTCCACGCGCGCGGCGGCCACACCGAGGACCGGGCCCGGGCGCTCGCCGGCACCGTCTGCCTCTCCTCGGACATGGGCCACGCCGTCCACCCGAACTACAGCGAGCGCCACGAGCCGGGCCACCACCCGATGCCGAACGGCGGGCCGATCCTCAAGGTCAACGTCAACAACCGCTACGCGACCGACGGCGTCGGCCGGGCGGTGTTCGCGGCCGCCTGCGAGAAGGCGGGCGTGCCGTGGCAGACCTTCGTGTCCAACAACGCCATGCCCTGCGGTACGACGATCGGCCCGATCACGGCGGCGCGGCTGGGCATCAAGACGGTGGACTGCGGCATCGCGGCGCTGTCCATGCACTCGGCGCGCGAGCTGTGCGGCGCGGAGGACCCGTACCTGCTGGCGAGCGCGATCAAGGCCTTCCTGGAGGGCTGAGGCGGTAGCGGACGGGGCCCGGCGAACGGTTCGCCGGGCCCCGTCGCGTTCGGCCCGTCCTACTCCATCCCGGCGAGGACCAGCGGGAGGCGGCGGGCGCCGTCGGCGACCAGCTTCACCGGCACGCCCCAGTCCTGCTGGTGCACGTGGCAGGCCGGGTACTCGATCTCCGGGTCGTCGTCGCAGGACGCGGCCATCGCCGAGACGTGCAGCACGCCCTCGGCGACCTCGTCGGAGAGCACCAGTTCGCGGGAGAGGTCGGTGTCCGCGCCGGCGCCGGAGACCAGCAGCTCGGGCGGGGTCGCGCTGACCAGCAGCCGGGTGGACGGGCCGTAGCGCTCGTCCAGCTTCTGGCCGTTCGGCGCCTCGAAGACCACGTCCAGCCGGAAGGCGCCCGGGGCGACCTCGGTGGCCGCGCGCCGGGTGCGGTGCGCCACCGCCTCGACCCGCACCGCCTCCTCGGGCAGCCGCAGCCTGGTCAGCCGGTGCCGGGCCGACTCGACCACCACGATGTCGCCGTCCACCAGCACCGCCCCGGAGGGCTCGCGCAGGTCGGTGGCCAGCGTGCTGACCTCGCCGCTCGCCGGGTCGTAGCGGCGCAGCGCGTGGTTGTAGGTGTCGGCGACGGCCACCGAGCCGTCCGGCAGCACGGTGACGCCCAGCGGGTGCTGGAACAGGGCCTGCCCGGCGGCGCCGTCGCGGTGGCCGAAGTCGAACAGGCCGGTGCCGACGGCGGTCCCGACCGTCTTGGTTTCACGTGAAACCGAACGCAGTGCCGAGGTCTCGGAGTCGGCGACCCAGAGCCGCTCGCCGTCCGCCGAGACCGCGAGGCCGGACGGCTGGGCGAACCAGGCCTCGGCGGCGGGCCCGTCCACCAGGCCCTCGTTGGTGGTGCCGGCCGCGACCGCGACCGTGCCGGCCACCGGGTCGTACGACCACAGCTGGTGCACGCCGGCCATCGCGATCCACACCTCGCCGTCGAACCAGGCGACGTCCCACGGCGAGGACAGGTCCACCTCACGGGCCGGGCCCCCGGTGGCCGAGCCCTGCCACCATTGGCGGCCGGTGCCGGCCAGGGTGGTCACGCTGCCGTCGGCGAGGCGGACGCCGCGCAGGGCGTGGTTGACGGTGTCGGCGACGACCACGTCGTACCCGTGGCCCTCGGGCAGCAGCGCGAGGCCCTGCGGCTCGCTGAACCGCGGGCCGACACCGTCCGCGCCGTCGCCGTCCACCAGGCCGCGCTGCCCGTCGCCGATCCGGCGCACCACCGTCTCGCCGTCCTCGGCCAGCTCGACCAGCGAGTGGTGGCCGGAGTCGGCGACCAGGAAGTGGCCGTTCGGCAGCCGGACCGCCTTGCCGGGGAACTTGAGGTCCCCGGCGCTCGGCTCCGGCGCCACGTACGGGCCGTCGCCGCGGCGCAGCGTGCCCTTCGCGGCGTGCTCGGCCTCCAGCTCCTCGACCAGCCGGGCCAGCGCGTGGGCGTGCCCCTCGCCGGCGTGCTGGGCGACCACGTACCCCTCCGGGTCGATCACCACCAGCGTCGGCCAGGCCCGTACGGCGTACTGCTTCCAGGTGGCCAGCGCCGGGTCGTCCAGCACCGGGTGGTGCACCTCGTAGCGGGCCACGGCGTCGACCACGGCCTGGTGGTCGGCCTCGTGCACGAACTTCGGCGAGTGCACCCCGACGATCACCACGGTGTCGCGGTGCTTCTCCTCCAGCTCCCGCAGCTCGTCCAGGACGTGCAGGCAGTTGATGCAGCAGAAGGTCCAGAAGTCTAGTACGACACACTTACCTCGCAGGTCGGCAAGCTTGAGTTCCTTGCCGCCTGTGTTGAGCCATCCACCAGCGCCGACCAGCTCGGGGGCGCGGACACGTGCACGAGAAGCCATGCCCTCATCCAACCTCATCGGCCTGTGGAAGCATTCCGAGCGGGGCGCAGACCGGCCCAGCTCGCTGGGGAGCGACCGATGGTGGTGCGCAGACCAGCCGGTCACTCCAGGATGCCGAGCTTCCCGAGAACGACGAGGGCGAGTGCCATACACCCACCGAAGATCCCGCCTCCGTAGAGGACGACGCCGGGGATCGCGGTTCCCTGCGCGAAGGAAAGGATGCCGCCCACGAGTGCCACGACCAACGAGAACAAGGCAGCGACAGCGACCCAGAGGCTGCGCAGTGTGCGGGACGGCGAGGGGGACTCGGGTTCAGTGCTCATGGGACCTACGGCCTTCCTAGCTGGAAGGGTGGTCCGGATGAGCCGAAGGAAGGGCAGCCTCAACCCGACCACCCTGTATGCGGGGGTCAGAGTTGAGATCTGCCGGCGTCAGAAGCTCAAGTTCGTGCGGTGCTGGAGGACGCTGTAAGGGTATTACCCCCAGCACGATTCAGAGAGGCATGGCGTCCCTGGTCGTCTGGATACCCTCCAGCCGTGGCCCGGCGAGAGTGGCCCACTTGCGCCGTTGGGCTGTCTCAACAAGCAAGGTAGCAGGGCACGTTCGAGTGAGCCAAACACGCAGCACAGGGCAGTTAAGGCCCAGCGGCCCCAGTAGGGTCGTCGTCGGCCGTCTGCGGGGCGTCGTACGGCACCGGGCCGCCCAGGAAGTGTGTCCAGCCAGCAGACAGGAACTCCGGTCCGCTCACTGGCCCAGTTCCTCACGCACCGAGTGCGTGCCGTCTCCGGAGAGCGTGGGAACACGGAACTCGGCGAGAACCTGCGAGGCCAAGCCGCACGCCTCAGCGTCCATCACGTACCCGTGCGCGCGGGCGTGCCGGTGAAGCGCCTCAATCCACTGCTGCGCCTGGTACAGGCCCAGGGTGCCCAGGACCAGCCGAGGGCCGTACCCCTGCCCGATGAGTCCGTACGCCGGGCTGAGTCCCTGAGGAACGGGCATCCGGGCGACCCTCAGCGCCGTCTCAAGGACGTCTGCTGCCTCTTCGGACTGTCGGCGGTGCTGCCGGATCTCGTCCTCGGTCGGCGACGACGGTTGCTCAGGCAGAGACACGGGCCGCCACCACCTTGCACGTGAGTTCGTGGTCCAGACGACGCAGCTCAATCGCGCGCAGCACCGACTGATCCGGGAGTTCGGGCGACTTCGCGAACTCCCTGTCGATCTTGTCGAAGGCAGCGCACACCGCGCACCTTGGCTGGGCATCAGGCGGCGCCACTGGTCACGTCCTCCCACCCCAGCGGGGCGTACTTGAAGGGGTCCGAGGGGCGCCGGTCGTCGTCCGCCTTGGCTTTGCGGTAGTCGGCGCGGCATGCGGCGATCAAGGCCGGGCTGGCGCGCTTGCCGGGCGGTCGGCTGTGCCGATCGGCTTCATGTTCCTCGCGTGTCATCGTCACCGCTCTCCGACTCCGGTCCCGTAATCCTGCTACTGCCAGCAGACCGATCGTGCCCCGACCAGGTGAACCATTGCGACGGCGTGAAGGCGTCCCTCCGGAGTCCTGGCAAGACGTCATTTCGGCGTCGTTAGACGACGTTTGGGCATATCTTCTAGTCATGACTACGCCGAATGAGACCCTTCGGGCCGTACGCCTCGGGCTCCGTCTCAGCCAGGACGAGTTCGCGAAGCGGCTGCGGACAGTCGGGGAGGATCAAGGAGAGCCGAACGACGCCAGCAAGCGCCTGGTGCAGCGCTGGGAGTCAGGGGAGGTGAGATATCCCCGCCCGGTGTACGTTCGGGCCCTTGAGGCTGTCACCAAGATTCCCGTTGACCGCCTCGGCTTCGAGTCGCCACAGTTGCCGCCAAGAGTCAGCGTGGACGGTACGGGAGGGCATGACGTGACCAGTGACGAACCGGGCGTGCCCGTGCAGGCTGTGCCCGCGCCCACGGGTGAGGACTACTCGGGGGTATGGGTCAGCCACTACGAGTTCTACAGCAGCAGCCGGGAGAACACCTTCACCGGCCTGCATCACGTCGTGCTGTCCCAGAACGGAAACCGGATCACGGGGCGATCCCTGCCCGGCGCGTCGTCCAACCCTGACTCGCCGCTGTCATTCGATCTCACTGTTGATCGGAACGTCGTGACGGGTTCCTGGGTGGAACAGACCGCACAGGACGGCTACTACCAGGGGGCCAGGTACCACGGTGCCATTCAGTTGCTGGTCGACCCGACCGGCCGCCGCATGGCCGGCAAGTGGGTCGGCTTCGGCAAGGACTTCGACGTCAACTCCGGGCCGTGGGAACTGCGCCTGTTGGACAAGTCCACGGCGGACGACGCCCTGATCCGCTACAGCGTGCCGCCGGAGGCGTAGCCGCCTCAGCGCACACGGGGAAGAGCCTCGGCATCTGACCTCACCAGAGAAGGGGGACGGTGCAGGGGCTCTTGTCGGTAGCGCTGGGGTCAGTCGCAACGCCCATTAACAGGGCTTAGGACCGCCTTGAAGGTGCTTTTCTTTGGCGTTCCTGAAACGAACTCGCCTAGCCCGAAGTCAAGTTAGCGGCTTGGGGCCTGGAAAGGGCATCACACCCAGAGTGCGTGCGCGATGCTGGGACCGGGATCGCCAGCGGCCACACGTCGTGAACTTCAACAACGCCCTGCCCCGGACTCCCGAGACGGCAAAGAGCCGCCCACCCACAACGGGCAGACGGCTCTCATGGCAGGGCGTAGCGGCTACGACTCGGAGTCCTCAAGGTGCCGGTAGAGCGTCGCCCGGCTGACCCCGAGGGCTTTAGCGATGCTGCTCACGCTCTCCCCCTTCGCGCGGCGGGCGCGGGCAATGGTCAGCTTGTCCTCGCTGATCACGGATGGCCGCCCACCGGTCCGCCCCTGGGCCTTCGCGGCGTCCAGCCCGGCGCGGGTCCGGTCCTTGATCAACGAGCGCTCGAACTCGGCCATCGCGCCAACCACCTGGAGCATGAGACGGCCGTCCGGAGTGTTCGGGTCGATGCTCGCCAGTGCGCCCGTCAGGACCTTGAAGCCGATCCCGCGCGCCGACAGCGCGTCCACCATGGTCACGAGATCGATGAGCGAACGGGCGAATCGGTCGAGCTTCCAGACGACCAGCGTGTCACCGGGGCGCAGGTAGTCCAGGACGGCGGAAAGCTCGGGGCGGTCGGTGTTCTTCCCGCTGGCCTTGTCGGTGAAGATCCGGGCGCAGCCTGCTTCGGTCAAAGCGTCGTGCTGGAGCTGTGCGTCCTGGTCGTCGGTGGAGACTCGGGCGTAGCCGATCAGGTGGCCGGTGATCTCGGTCGTCGTCATGTCTCAATAGTCTCAGAACTCGTCTCATAACACCATGAGTAGCGCGAAGGTTTTGAGACGTGTTTTGAACACCGAATCGGGGGTGCTGCGCCCTGTCGGCGGACCGTCTCACAAACCATCGTTTCTGAGACGCCAGGCAAGGGTGACCCACCGTTACGACGCAGCGGAGGGAAGACCCCCCGGTCTCTAATTCGCGGCGGCGTGCGTGGGCATAGGGGCGGGTCCCTCGGTGCCGCACGCCCAGAGATTGACCCACCCCCGGCACCCCCTCAGGCCGAGGATGCGTGCAAGGCGCTACGAATCATGTCCCGCGCAAACACCCTGAACAGCCACGCGAGAGTTTTCCCTCCCTGCCGGTCGAGGTCAGGGAAGGCAGGGGGCACCCGCCTGGGGTAGTCAGTGCTCGGCCAGCAGTGGCGGAGTCCACTCGTCCAACAGCTGATCTTTCTTCGACGCGTTGCACAGCACGCAAACCACGCGCATGTTCGCCACCGTCGACAGCCCGCCCCGCGATATGGGCTCCAGGTGATCAATCACGCCCCCGTCGAGCAGCGGGGCGGAGCAGTGGAAGCACCCGGCATCCCCATGCGCGGCACGCACCTTCCGTTGCAGGGTGACCCGGCGAGCTACCGTGCGCTGCACCCTCTGGCACGAACTACAAACCCCATCACGGAACTTGAGGATCACTGGCTTCCCACAACGACGGCACGGCACCGGCTGAGGCTTGGTTCGGGCGCGCTTGCGTACGTGCTCAGCGGCACGGCGGCACTGCTCCGAGCAGTAGGACCGGTCATTGTTCGCCGACAGCCCCACGGGATTCGAGCACTTCGGCCCCTGACAGGGCTTCTCGGCAGCCTTCTGGCGCCTGCTCTCCCCCAGCTTCCGGCGCTCCGCCCGACGCGACTCGTCCACCTCCTCGGCACATCGAGCGCAGTACAACGCCCACGCCTCTCGCCCGTGCCGCTGGTCGCAGCGGTGGCAGCGGGGAGCACCAGCAGCAGCACGCACCGCCTCACGCGCGCGACGGGCCGCAACCTGCAACCGGGCCGACTCGACACACAACGCCTCACCGCACGTCGCACGGTCGGGACGGGGACGCGGAGCACCACACTCGGAGCATGTCGCGCGTGACTCATCAAGGGCCGACAAGCGAACCCGCCTTTCCGTTTTTGTTGATCATGAAGCGACTCGGCGAGGGCGTTGCGGGCCAGCAACCACAAGGGTCAGGGCCACACAGCGGATCGGGGGCAAAGAAGCAAAGCAGCGCATAGCAGACCCCACCCCCCGAACATCGCTTCGTCATACCCCCGACGAAACCGTGACCGAAGTGCAGGCGTCGCACGTGACCCTAACCGGCGCCCCTGACAGCAATCCCGCAGGTCACACACGCTGCCAGGAGCGCTGGACAGCCCACCACCGGATTTCCGGGGCGCAGGCCGGCGAGCGGCGCAGCCAGGCCGGTGCAAGCCGAACGGCTGCGCGGCCGTCTACGGGCACGAAGAAGCCCCGCCGGACCACGGGGGTCAGACGGGGCTACAGGGGCGCCAGAGGGGCGCTCAGGGGCTTGTGGCTACTCCTTGATCTCGGCCCACTTGATGCGGACCCGCTGCTCCGGGACGAAGCGCTTCCCCCGCTCGCCCTTGCTGATGAACACGCCGTCTATGGCCAGGGACAGGCGGTCCCGCTTCTGATCCTGCGTCGAAGCCTTCCAAGCGGGGAGTAGCAACTCGCTGTCCAGCAGTGGGGAGATGTCGACGGCCGGGAACGGGAGGGCCGTGAGGTCGGCGCGCAGGCCGTCGATGCGGCTCTGGAGTCGGGCGGCGAGGCGTTCGTAGCGGTCGAGGGCACCAGGGCGGTCGAACTCGCCACGGACGTAGCGTGCGTCTTCCAGATCGGCCAACCGGGCTTCCTGGTCGGCTATTTCGTCGGCTATGGCGTCCCGCTTGGCAAAGGTTTCGGGGTCTGTCCGCTTCACCCAGCGGTCGGCGATAGCCACCAGCATGGGGTCGTCCGGCTCCAGGGCGGGGAGCAGCGAGAGGAAGCGCTCGGACACGTACTCGTCCACCCGGTCGGCCATGGCGCTCGCTCCGGGGCACTGGTTGCCCGCTCGGCGGGCCATGCACTGATAGCTGTTGCCGACCTTGTGCATCCGGCGGCCGCACCCTGGCACGTCGCAGAACACCAGGCTGGTGAGCAGCGCAGTGCCGCTTGGCTTCGGCATCCGCTTGCCAGCGTGGGCGCGGGTCCTGGATTCGAGCTGCCGGATGATTCGCTCGCGCTCGCCGACGGTGATGATCCCCTCGCCGATGCTGACCGTGTCCAGCGTCTCGGGGTCCCGGTAGGGGAACACGCGGCTCGTGAACTTGCGGCTGCCGTCCTCGGCTTCGACGGTTTCGGTCTCGGGCATGAGACCGGCGAAGGCAGGCGACTTGACCAGGTTCATGATGCTCGCGGCGTTCCACTGACCACCGCGAGCCGAGGGGATGTCGTACTCGTTGAGCAGCCGGGCGATCTGGACGAGGGACTTGCCGGCCAGTGCGTCATCCGCGATCAGGCGGGCGTAGACGGCCGTCTCGGGATCGTGCGTCAGCTTCTTCGTGGCGGGGTCGACCAGAAGCCCGTACGGAGGCCCTCCGCCGATCCACTGGCCCTGTCGGCGCAGGTGCCGCTTCGCGTGGGCCACGCGGGTGCCGAGGTTCTTCGACTCGGACCGGGCGAGTTCGGCGAGCATGGCGACGACCATGCGGGCCGAGTCGTTCGAGGTGTCGAGGCCGTCGACCACGGAGACCAGACGGCCGCCCGCCTTCTCGATGTCGTCCAGGACCTTGCCGACCTGGCCGATGCCCTTGCGGGACAGCCGGTCGAGCTTCCACACGATCAGGGTGCCGACGACGCCCGCCGAGACAGCGGCAAGGGCAGAGTCGAAGCCCTTGCGCTCGACGTCCTTGAAGCCGGAGCGGCCCCGGTCGATGTGGACCTTGCGAACCGTCAGCCCGTTGCGCTCGGCCCAGGCCCGGCAGTCGGCTTCCTGCCGTTCGATCGCCGTCTTGCCGTCCCGGTCCAAGGACAGCCGAAGGTACAGGTCACACAGGGTGTGGTGGTGCACGTACGCCCCCTCTGGAGATCCCTACATTGTGTAGGACTTCCAGAAGTCCAGAATGGTGATCTTGCCCCGGAAGTCGGCGAGCGTGAGCTCCTTGCCGCCGGTGTTCAGCCAACCGCCTGCCCCGACCAGCTCGGGGGCGCGTACACGTGCACGAGATGCCATGCCTGTATCCAACCGCATGGCCGGCGGGAGGAATTCCGGGCGGACGCGGCGTGACCGAGGTCAGCAGACCCGGAGGTCGGTCACGGGCTGGACGGCGACCTCGTAGCGGCACAGCCGGCCGTCGACCCACAGGGCCACGTCGATCCGCTCGTCGGGCCTGGTCAGTGCGGCGACGAGGCGGTCGGAGAAGGCGTCGAGCTCCCCGGGGTCGCCCGGTCGGCCGCTGAATCGGGCCGTGTGCCGGACGGGCAGTTCCTCGGAGCGGTAGGCGAGCTCCCACAGGACGCCGGTGGCCTCGGCGAGCGGGGGGATGAGCCCGGTGGTCCGGGCCGGGTCGGCGGGGGCCCGGCGCAGGTTCGGGGTGGGGGCGGCCGGGAGCTCGGCGGCGGTGGGGGCTTCGGCGGCCCACCAGACGTCCAGCTCGACGGCCGGGGGCGCCACGGGGCCGAGGGCCGACCGGATGTCGGTCCAGTAGCTGGTCGGGCCGTCGATGTCGAAGGCACTCTCCACCAGCCCGGTGCGGCGCAGCCGGGCGATGATCTCCCGGCACTGGGCGCGGAGCACGGCGAAGGTGTCCTCGGGGTGGGGCGGGGACTTGGCGGGGGAGAGGTGGAGCCAGTGGTCGTAGGCGTGTCCCGGGGTGCGGGAGGGGGCGACGCGGTCGCGCGGGGCGGTGGCGACGCGGATCCACATCCGGCTGCGGCCATCGGCCGAGACGGTCGTCCCCCAGGGGCCGGACCCGTCCCGGTACGTGATGCCGAGCAGGGCGGCCAGCTCCTCGGCGGACGGTGCCCGGCCTTCGGGCCAGCGCAGGTACAGGCCGGCGTCTACGGACACGAGGTGCTCCTCGGGGGTTCGGGGCGGCGTCGGGCGGCGCTCGGTTCGACGGTCTCGCGGGTGGTCGGCCGGGCGGCCCGCTCGGTCGTGAGGCCGTGGAGGTCCGGGCGGGGGTCGGGCCGGGTGAGGTCGGCCTGCCAGCGGGTCTCGCCGTCCTGGGTGCGGGCGGTCGGGCGCAGGCCGAGGGCGCGGGCGACGTGGGCGGAGGCGTGGTGGTCGGGGTGGATGTGGGCGACGGCGGTGGGGACGCCGGCGGCGGTGAGGTGGGCGAGCAGGGTGCGGGCGGCCTCGGTGGCCAGGCCGCGGTGCTGCCAGGGGGTGCCGACCACCCAGGCGAGTTCGGCCTCGTCGGGGCGGACGGTGGTCTGCACGTAGCCGACGAGGGCGCCGTCGGCGCGCAGTCGCAGCACCCAGTTGCCCCAGGCCTCGGCCGGGTCGGGGGAGCCGGCGGCGAGGCGGGCGCAGCGGGCGCGCGTTTCCTCGGCGGTGGCCGGGCGGCCGCCGGTGAAGGCGTGCAGGGCGGGGTCGGCCAGGGCGGCGGCCAGCTCGTCGGCGTGCCCGGGGGCGATCGGCAGCAGGTCGAGGCGTTCGCCGCGCAGTTCGGCGGTGGTGAGGTCGGGGCGCATGGCGGTATTGAAGGCGATCGGGGGCCGCCACGCGACGGGTTTCCCGCCGGTGCTTCCCGCGGCCGGGAACCCGGGGTCGAATGGGAGGCGTCACCGATGTCGACACGGAGGAGGTTCCACGGTGAGGTACCTGGTCAGGGAGAAGCTGTTCGCGGTCGGCGACGACTACTGGATCGAGGACGACCGCGGCCACAAGGCGTACCTGGTGGACGGCAAGGTCCTGCGGCTGCGGCACACCTTCGAGCTGAAGGACGCGCACGGGCGGGTGGTCGCGGTGGTCAAGGAGAAGATGCTCACCGTCCGCGACGCGATGAAGATCGAGGACGCCGACGGCGAGGTGGTCGCGACCGTCCGGGAGAAGCTGTTCACCCCGTTCCGGGACAAGTACCTGGTGGAGCTGGCCTCCGGCGGCGAGCTGAAGATTCACGGCAACCTGATCGACAAGGACTACCGGATCGAGAACCACCACGGCGACGACCTGGCCCGGATCAGCCGCAAGTGGTTCCGGATCCGGGACACCTACGGGGTGGAGGTCGCCGACGGCGCGGACACCGGGCTGCTGCTGGCCGTGGCGGCCTGCGTCGACCACCTGGTGCAGGAGGAGGACTGACCGTTCCCGGTTCGCCGGTCTTCGGTCCGCCCCTCATCGGGGTGGGGTATCTTTGCCAACCCTTGACCCTGCCGGTCGGGGGCCCTGACCGGCCGGTCGGGGGAGGGCGAGGGCGGACCGGGGGCCGGGACCACGATGGACGACATTCTGCACGGGCTCGGCGCGGCGGCCGCCTACGGCGCCCTCGGCGTGGTGCTGCTGCTCCTCGGCATCGGCCTGGTGGACCTGCTGACGCCCGGCAAGCTCGGCGAGCAGATCTGGGTCGAGCGCAACCGCAACGCCGCCGTCCTGCTGAGCTCCGCGCTGCTCGGCATCGGCGGCATCGTCTTCACCGCGATCATGTACACCTACGCCGACTTCACCAAGGGCCTGGTCTCGACGGCCTGTTACGGCCTGCTCGGGCTGCTGCTGATGGCCGTCGCGTTCTGGCTGGTGGACGTGCTGACGCCGGGCAAGCTCGGCGCGATCCTGGTCGAGCCGGAGCCGCACCCGGCGGTGTGGGTGTCGGCCGCGTGCAACATCGCGGTGGCGGCGGTGGTGTCGGCGGCGATCGCCTGAGCCCCCTGGCGATCGCCTGACCCTGCCGGCGGTCGCCTGACCTCTCGGACGATCGCCTGGCCCTCCCGGCGGCCGGCACCCTCCCGGCGGCCGGCACCCCCGCGCAGGCCGCTACACCGGGTACGGGGCCCGGCCCAGGACGTGTTCCCGCCCCCAGTCGCCCAGCGGGCCCAGCGCCGTGTTGAGCCGCCGCCCGGCCTCGGTCAGCGCGTACTCGACCCGGGGCGGCACCTCGTCGTACGCCTCCCGGTGCACGATGCCGTCCGCCTCCAGCTCGCGCAGGTGCGTGGTCAGCACCTTCTCGGTGATCCCCGGGAGCAGCCGGCGCAGCTCGCCGAAGCGACAGCTCGGGCGCTCGCCGAGGGCCCAGAGGATCGACACCTTCCACTTGCCGCCGATCACGTCCATCGCGGCGTCGGTCCCGCAGACGTACGCCCCCGGCCTCGGCACGGTCGCCATGCCCACCCCTCCCGGCTTTCCGACCTCGATGCTCACCCCAGGGTAACCACCCACTTCGAAGTGCGTACTTGATCGTTTCCGGGCGGGCGGCGGAGGCTGACCGCCATGGCAACCAACCCCGTTGAGAACACGTCCAAGAGCCCGCTCACCCTGCTCGGCCTCGGTGCGATGGGCACCGCGCTGGCCGACGCCTGGCTCGCCGCCGGGCACCCGCTGA
This sequence comes from Kitasatospora sp. NPDC056651, assembly GCF_042792155.1. Taxonomy (NCBI): domain Bacteria; kingdom Bacillati; phylum Actinomycetota; class Actinomycetes; order Kitasatosporales; family Streptomycetaceae; genus Kitasatospora; species Kitasatospora sp. NPDC056651. The sequence goes on from NZ_JBHTWX010000003.1 coordinate 67,105, forward strand.
CCGTCTGGAACCGCACCGCCGCCCGCGCCGACGACCTCGCCGCGCGTGGCGCCGCCGTCGCCGCCACCGCCTCGGACGCCGTCGCGGCGAACCGGCTGGTCGTCGTCTGCCTGCTCGACGACGCCTCCGTGGAGGAGGCGCTGGAGGGCCTCGACCTGGCCGGCAAGGACCTGGTCAACCTGGTCACCAGCACCCCCGGGCAGGCCCGGGTCCGCGCCGCCTGGGCCGAGGAGCGCGGCGCCCGCTACCTGGACGGCGGGATCATGGCCGTCCCGCCGATGATCGGCGTCCCGGAGGCCGGGGCGTACGTGTTCTACAGCGGCTCGGCCGGACTGTTCGAGGAGCACGAGGGCGCCCTCGCGGCCCCGGCCGGCACCCGGTACGTGGGCGCGGACGCCGGGCACGCGGCGCTGCACGACGTGGCGCTGCTCAGCGCGATGTACGGGATGTTCGCCGGGGTCGCCCACGCCTTCGCGCTGTTCCGCGGCGAGTCCGTGGCGCCGAGCGAGCTGGCCCCGCTGCTGGGGAGCTGGCTGACCGCGATGTCCGGTTCGGTGGCCGGTACGGCGGCGCAGCTGGAGGACGGCGACTACACCAGGGGCGTGGTGTCCAACCTGGCGATGCAGGTGGCCGGGCAGGAGACGCTGCGGCGCACCGCCGAGGAGCAGCGGGTGAGCGCCGAACTGCTGGATCCTTACTTCCGGCTGATGGCGCGTCGGCTGGAGGTCGGCAGCGGCGCGGAGGACCTGACCGGGGTCGTCGACCTGCTGCGGCGGTGAGGGCGGGCGGGTAGCCGTCGACCTGCTGCGACGGCGGGGGCGGGCCGGTAACGTACCGGCATGGCAGACCTCGAAGAACGCGCCACCGTCGTCGCGTCCGACTCACGGCAGGCCGGGGCGGGGGTGGTGGCCCGACCGCGTCGCGCCGACGACCTCGCCGACTGCGTCCGGGTGTTGGGCGACGTCCACGCCGCCGACGGCTACCCCGCAGAGTGGCCCGACCGCCCCACCGCCTGGCTCACCCCGGACGGCCTGCTCGCCGCCTGGGTCACCGAGCGGGACGGCCGGCTCGCCGGACACATCGGCCTCGCCCGCAGCGCCCCGGGCGACCTCGCCCCCGCCCTGTGGAGCCACCACAGCGGCGGCCCCCCGGAACTCACCGCCGTGATCACCCGCTTCTACGTCGCCCCGACGGCGCGCGGCCACCTCGTCGGCGCCCGGCTGCTGTCCTGCGCCGTGGCGCACGCGCGGGCGCTCGGCCTGCATCCCGTGCTGGACGTCCTCGCCACCGACACCGCCGCCCTGGCCCTCTACCGCCGGCTCGGCTGGACCCACCTCGGCAGCGACGACCGGCGGTGGGCCTCCGGGCGCACCGTCACCGTCCACTGCTTCGTGGCCCCCCGGGGGTGAGCCCGGGCCCGCCCGGCCGCGTCGGCCGGGCGGGCGGACTGCACCGCGATGACGTCGACCCCCCGCTCCGGGCCGATGAAGTCGAGCAGGCCGCACCGGCGTCGTTCGCTCACTCGTGCTCCCACGGGTCGTCGCCGCCCACCTTCGACGTCGTCGAGCACGGTCTTCGACGTCGTCGAGCACGGCCTCCGACCGCGCCGCGAGTTCGCGCTGCGTGGCGGTCTTCATGGAGCCGGTGTGTCGCGCCGCGGTACACCGTGTCGCGCCTCGGCGTCCGGTCGCGGTGGCTCAGGCGGCGGAGCGGTCCGCTTCGGGCCGGCGGCGGAGGGCGGGGGTGGTGAGGGCCGGGGGCTGCCAGGCGCCGTCGGCCCGGTAGAGGTCGGTGCCGGGCGGGACGATCTCGTCGACGCGGTCGAGGGTGGCGTCGTCCAGGACCAGGTCGGCGGCCTTGAGCGCGGATTCGAGCTGTTCCATGGTGCGCGGGCCGATGATCACCGAGGTGACGGCCGGGTGGGCCTGCGGGAAGGCGGTGGCCAGCTCGGGGAGGGTGCGGCCGAGCTCCTCGGCGAGGGCGGTGAGGGCCTCGACGGCCTCCAGCTTGGCGGCGGTGCCGGGCAGTGCCGGGTCGAAGCGGCTCGGGTTGAGGGCGGCTCGGCCCCGGCCGAGGTCGACCGGGGCGCCCTTGCGGTAGCGGCCGGTCAGGAAGCCGCCGGCCAGCGGGCCCCAGGTCAGCGCGCCCATGCCGAGCCGCTGGACGACCGGCAGCACGTCGCGCTCCACGCCCCGGGCGAGCAGCGAGTACGGCGGCTGCTCGGTGCGGAAGCGCGGCAGTGCGCGGCGTTCGGCGAGGTGGTGGGCGTCCACGATCTGCTCGGCGGGGAAGGTGGAGCAGCCGAAGGCGAGGATCTTGCCGGCCCGGACGAGGTCGCCGAGGACGGCGAGGGTCTCCTCGATGTCCGTGGTGTGGTCCGGCCGGTGGATCTGGTAGAGGTCGATCCGGTCGGTGCGCAGCCGGCGCAGGCTCTCCTCGACCTCGCGGACGATCCAGCGCCGCCCGTTGCCGCCCCGGTTGCGGCCCTCGCCCATCGGGAAGTGCGCCTTGGTGGCGAGCACGATGTCGTCGCGGTCGCCGCGGGAGGCCAGCGTCCTGCCGACGATCTCCTCGGACTCGCCGGCCGAGTAGATGTCGGCGGTGTCGATGAAGTTGACGCCCCGGTCGATCGCGGCGCCGATGATCCGGGCGCAGTCGTCGTGGTCGGGGTTGCCGATGGCGCCGAACATCATCGTGCCGAGGCAGTAGGCGCTCACCTCGATGCCGGTGCCGCCGAGGACGCGGTAGCGCATGGTGTTTTCCCCCTGGTGATGAGTCAGTGACTGCTCAGAGGTTAGGAGTTGGAGTGCGCTCCAAGGCAAGGGGTGGCCGTTCCCGTCGGTTCCCCCGGGCGGGGGAGGCCGGGCCGCCGTGCCGGGGGAGCGGCCGGATGGTTTGCTGAGCTGGCAACAATGCTTGCCGATTCGGTGGAGGCGGCCGCAGCCTGGCGGTGGAGGTGAGCGCCATGGGCGAGACGACACGGACGATGACCGGGAACAGGGACGGCGAGCGCTACGACGTGGTGGTGGTCGGCGCCGGAGCGGCGGGACTGAACGCCGCGCTGGTGCTGGGCCGGGCCCGGCGCCGGGTCGCCGTGGTGGACGCCGGCGAGCCGCGCAACGCGCCCGCCGCCCACATGCACGGCTACCTGAGCCGGGACGGCATGCCCCCGGCCGCCCTGCTGGCGGTCGGACGGGAGGAGGTCGCCCGGTACGGGGTGGACCTGCTCGACGCCCGGGTCGAGCACATCGAGGCCGTCGAGGCCGTCGAGGCCGTCGAGGGCGGCGATGGTGGTGATGGCGGCGATCGGCTCGCCGCGAGCTTCGTGGTCCACCTGGCCGGCGGCCCGGTGCTGCGCGCCCGCCGGGTGGTCGTCGCCACCGGGCTGCGCGACGGGCTGCCGGAGCTGCCGGGCCTGGTCGAGCGGTGGGGCCGGGACGTGCTGCACTGCCCGTACTGCCACGCCTGGGAGGTCCGCGACCGGCCGCTCGGCGTCCTCGGCACCGGCCCGGGGGCGGTCAACCAGGCGCTGCTGCTGCGGCAGTGGTCGGCGGACGTGGTGCTGCTCGCGCACACCCTCACGCTGACCGACGCCGAGCGGGAACGGCTCGCCGCCCGGCAGGTCCGGGTGGTCGAGGGCCGGATCGTCCGTCTGGTGTCCGACGACGGGCGGCTGCGCGGCGTCGAGCTCGCGAACGGGCAGGTGGTGCCGCGCGAGGCGGTGTTCGTCTTCCCGCAGCCGGTGCCCCGGGACGCCCTGCTCTTCGGCCTCGACTGCGCGCGCGACGACAACGGCTGGGTCGCCACCGACCGGGCCAGCCGCACCAGCCTCCCCGGGGTCTGGGCGGTCGGGAACGTCGCCGACCCGCGCGCCCAGGTGGTCACCGCCGCCGGGATGGGCGCGGCGGCGGCCTTCGCGCTCGACCACGACCTCGTGGCGGAGGAGATCGACCGGGCGGTCGACGGGTACCGCGCGTCCGGCGCAGCCCTGCCCGTCTGAGCGGGAAGCTTTCGTCAACCCACGATCGGAGAAATCCTGATGTCAGCGCACCAGCACCACAGTCACTCCCACAGTCACTCCCACGGCCACGGGCACGGGCACGTCCCCGCCGCCGACCTCGACTGGGACGCGCTCGCCGCCCACCTGGAGCTGGAGGCCGACCTGCGGGCCGGGGCCGTCACCGAGGCCGGCCGGTGGCTGCTCGGCCTGCACCGGGAGGGCGAGGTGCGGCGGGTCCTGGACGTCGGCAGCGGGCCCGGCGTGATCGCCGGACTGCTGGCGGAGGTCTTCCCGGCGGCCGAGGTGGTGGCCGTCGACCAGTCGGCCGCCCTGCTGGAGCGCGCCAGGACCCGCTCGGGCGGCCGGCTCGGCACCCAGCAGGCCGACTTGCCCGCCGAGTTCGACAAGCTCGGCGAGGCCGACCTGATCTGGTCCGGCAACGCCGTCCACCACCTGGGCGACCAGCAGGCCGCACTCACCTCGCTCGCCGGAGCACTGCGCCCCGGCGGCCTGCTGGCGGTCGCCGAAAGCGGCCTGCCCGCCCGCTACCTGCCGCGCGACTTCGGCCTCGGCCGGCCCGGCTTCCAGGCCCGGATGGACGCCGCCCACGAGGACGGCTTCAGCGCCATGCGGGCCGAACTGCCCGGCAGCACCCCGGAGATCGAGGACTGGCCGGCCATGCTCGGGCGGGCCGGACTGACCCCGGCCGGCACCCGCACCTTCCTGGTCGACCACCCGGCCCCGCTGGCCGGCCCCGTCCGCGGCTACCTGCACACCCAGCTGGCCCGTCGGCACGACCAGCTCGCCGAGCAGCTCGACGCCGAGGACCGGGCGACGCTGGAGGCCCTCCTCGACGAGGACGCCCCCACCGGCATCCTGCGCCGCCCGGACGCCTTCTACCTCTCCGCGATGACCGTCCACACGGCCCGCCGGGACTGACCGGCGGTCCCGTCCCGGGTTGCCGCCGCCGGTCAGGAGGCGAGGAAGTCCGTCACCGTCCGGCGGAAGGCGGCCGGGTCGTCCGGCCTGCCAACAGCCGCGCGGGAGAGGCGAGTTCGGCGACGGCGGCGCGCACGGGCGGGGCGCGGCGGAGTAGCCCCGCCGCGCCGCCGGCTCAGGCCGCACCGCCCGCTCAGGCCGCCGCGCCCCCGAAGCGCTCCGTCCAGGCCGCCAGGTCCTCGTCCGTGATCTTGGCGAACAGCACCGGCGGCACCGTGAACGCCGTCCCGGCCGGCACCAGGTCCAGCGCCCGCGCCCGCTCCGGGCCGACCCAGTCCAGGGTGGCCGCCGGCGCGTCCCCGGGCAGCGCGAAGGCCGCGCGCATCGCCGCCGCCGCGGTCGGGATGAACGGCTCGGAGACCACCGCGTACAGCTGGATCAGGTTCATCGCCGTGCGCAGGGTCAGCGCCGCCGCGTCCGGGTCGGTCTTCACCTGGAGCCAGGGCGCCTTCTCGTCCAGGTACGCGTTTCCGGCGCTCCACAGCGCGCGCAGCGCCTGCGCCGCCTTGCGGAAGTTGAGCGCGTCCAGCTGGGCCTCGTACTCGGCGAGCAGGCCGGCGACCTGCTCGCCGAGGCGCTGCTCGGGCTCGCCCGCCGGGTGGCCGCCCGGGACGTCGTCGCCGAAGCGCTTGCGGCTGAAGGAGAGCACCCGGTTGACGAAGTTGCCGAGGGTGTCGGCGAGGTCCTTGTTGACCACCGAGGCGAACAGGTCCCAGGTGAAGCTGGAGTCGTCCGACTCGGGGGCGTGCGCCATCAGGAAGTAGCGCCAGTAGTCGGCGGGCAGCAGCTCCAGCGCGACGTCGGTGAAGACGCCGCGCTTCTGGCTGGTGGAGAACTTCCCGCCGTAGTACGTCAGCCAGTTGAAGGCCTTGACGTAGTCGACCTTCTTCCACGGGCGGCGCGAGCCGAGCAGGGTGGCCGGGAACATCACGGTGTGGAACGGGACGTTGTCCTTGGCCATGAACTCGGTGTACCGGACGGTCTCGTCGACGTCGTACCACCAGGACGTCCAGTCCCGCGGCTGCCCGGCCGGGGCCGCGTCCGCCCACTCCCTGGTGGCGCCGATGTACTCGATCGGGGCGTCGAACCAGACGTAGAACACCTTGCCCTCGGCGGCCAGTTCGGGCCACACGTCGGCGGGCACCGGGACGCCCCACTCCAGGTCGCGGGTGATCGAGCGGTCCTGGAGGCCCTCGGTCAGCCACTTGCGGGCGATCGAGGAGGCCAGCACCGGCCAGTCGTCGCCGTGGGCGGCGACCCAGCCCTCGACCTCCTCGGTGAGCTTCGACTGGAGCAGGAACAGGTGGCGGGTCTCCCGGACCTCCAGGTCGGAACTGCCGCTGATGGCCGAGCGCGGCTCCAGCAGGTCGGTCGGGTCCAGCACCCGGGTGCAGTTCTCGCACTGGTCGCCGCGCGCCTTGTCGTAGCCGCAGTGCGGGCAGGTGCCGACGATGTAGCGGTCCGGCAGGAAGCGGCCGTCGGCGTTGGAGTACACCTGGCGGACGGCGCGCTCCTCGATGAAGCCGTTGCGCTGGAGCTCGCGGGCGATCTCCTGGGTGGTCTCCCGGTTCTGCGGCGAGGAGCTGCGGCCGAAGTGGTCGAAGGAGAGCCCGAAGCGCTCGTACACCGCCCGCTGCGCCCCGTGCGCCCGGGCGCAGAACTCCGCGACCGGCAACCCGGCTTCCTGGGCGGCCAGTTCGGCGGGAGTGCCGTGCTCGTCGGTGGCGCAGACGAAGAGCACCTCGTGGCCGCGGCGGCGCAGGTACCGGGCGTAGACGTCCGCCGGGAGCATCGACCCGACCATGTTGCCCAGGTGCTTGATCCCGTTGATGTACGGAAGGGCGCTGGTGATCAGGTGCCGAGCCATCCTCGGACGCTCCGATTTCTCCCGCACGCGCACCCCACCCGGAGGGCCGTGCCAGGCGCAGGGGTCACTGTGGGCTGCCAGCTTAGGGCCCGGGGCGGGGCGGGGCCGGACGTCAGGGCCGGGTGAAGTCGCCGTACCCGTCGAACTCCCCGGACTTCACCCCGCGGACGAAGGCGGCCCACTTGCGCGGCGTGGTGCGCACCACGACCTCGGGCCGGTCCGACTCGCGGATCTCCACCAGCTCGCCCGCCGCCCGGACTTCGACGCAGTCGGTGCTCTCCCCGCTGGCCGTCGCCTTGCGCCAGGTACTCATGCGAAGTCTTTCAGCAGGGTCCGGATGAAGTCCCTGGACTCGTCCGCCCCGAGTGCGATCCCCGCGGTCTCCTCCTTGATCCGCCGGTAGGAGGCCAGTTCGGCCTGGGTGTGTACGAACTTCGGCCCGTGGGAGAGGTCGATCTGGACGGTGTCGAGCTCCGGGACCGGCCCGCGGGCGAGGTACAGGCTCTCCCCGGAGCCGGTGTAGGTGGGCACGCTGAACGGGATCACCCGGATCTCCACCCCGGGCCGCTCGGAGTTCTCCAGCAGGCTCCGCAGCTGCTCGCGCAGCACGTCCGGACCGCCGAACTGCATGCGCAGCGCCGACTCGTGGAGGAACGCGCTGTACGGCTTCGGCTGGTCGACGAAGATCTGCTGGCGCCGGATCCGGAACTCCCTGCGGACGTCCGCCTCCTGCCGGTACTGCGGGGGCAGCCGTTCGAAGACCGCGGCGGCGTACTGCGGGGTCTGGAGCAGGCCGGGGATGAAGGTGCTGTTCAGGATGGACAGGGAGGACGCGTGGTGTTCCATCTCCGCGATGTCGATGATCGCGTTCGGCAGCCGGCCGCGGAAGCCGTCCCACCAGTACTTGCGCCGGTCCTGCGTCATCGCCGACAGCGCGTCCAGGTAGGGGCCTTCCTCGCAGCCGCAGGTGCGGGCCCAGATCCGGAGCCGCTCGGCGCTGATGCCCGACTTGCCGTTCTCCATCTGGGAGATCTTGGGCAGGTCGGTGCCGATGGTGGCGGCCAGGCTCTTGGGCGTGACGCCCACGCGTTCGCGCATCCTGCGCAACTCGATCCCGAGGCGCTGCTGGCGCACGGTCGGCGACAAGCGGGGTGGCATGACTCTCTTCTCCGGGTCGCGGCTGCGTCGATGCTTCCGGTGAAGTGTGCCGCGCACACCTGGCCCTAGCTACCGAAACGGGGGATACACCACGATGGAGTGAACGTCTTCCTGCTCGGTAGCAACTCTGGCACCTTGACCCTATGGTCGTCCGTGTCACTCGCTGACTTGTTTCTGCCTAAACAGTCGTCAATCAGCCGTCAACACCCACCAGATGCATGGTCGCGGCGCCCGAAACCACCGACCGGAGACAGCCATGCCCTTCCCCTCACTCCTCGGCCTCCCCCATCAGCCCCTTCCTCACCAGCGCGTTTCCGCGGCGCGGTGAACACCCTCCTCGTCGCCGGACTGTCGGCGCTCCTGCTCGCCGTCCTGTTCGTCGGCTGGCTGGTCTGGCTGGTGAACATCCAGGCCTGCGAACCCCGCCCCGTCAAACCCGAGTTCGCCGCCGGCCGGTCCGCCGCCGGCGAGCGGAAGTAGCGGCGGCCGGCGGGGAACGCGAAGGGCCCCGCGGGACGGTGCGTCCCGCGGGGCCCTCGAAGCGCTCGGGCTCAGATGAACGAGTTGATCTGGATCGTCTCGTCGCGGCCCGGGCCGACGCCGATGGCCGAGATCGGCGCGCCCGACATCTCCTCCAGCGCCTTCACGTACGCCTGGGCGTTCTTCGGCAGCTCGGCGAAGGTCTTCGCCTTGCTGATGTCCTCGGTCCAGCCCGGCAGCGTCTCGTAGATCGGCTTGGCGTGGTGGAAGTCCGACTGGTTGTAGGGGAGCTCCTCGACCCGCTTGCCGTCGATCTCGTACGCGACGCAGACCGGGATCTGCTCCCAGCCGGTCAGCACGTCGAGCTTGGTGAGGAAGAAGTCGGTGAGGCCGTTGACCCGGGTCGCGTAGCGCGCGATGACGGCGTCGAACCAGCCGCAGCGGCGGTCACGGCCGGTGGTGACACCGCGCTCGCCGCCGATCCGGCGCAGCGCCTCGCCGTCCTCGTCCAGCAGCTCGGTCGGGAACGGGCCGGAGCCGACGCGGGTGGTGTAGGCCTTGAGGATGCCGATGACCCGGTCGATCTTGGTCGGGCCGATGCCGGCGCCGGTGCAGGCGCCGCCCGCGGTCGGGTTCGACGAGGTCACGAAGGGGTACGTGCCGTGGTCGACGTCGAGCAGGGTGCCCTGGCCGCCCTCCAGCAGGACGACCTTGTCGGCCTTCAGCGCCTCGTCCAGGACGAGGGTGGTGTCGGCGAGGAACGGCTTGATCTTCTCCGCGTAGCCCAGGTACTCCTCGACCACCAGGTCGGCCGGGATGGTGCGGCGGTTGTAGAGCTTGACCAGGATCTGGTTCTTGTCGTGCAGCGCCGCCTCGATCTTCTGGCGCAGGATCGACTCGTCGAACAGGTCCTGGACCCGGATGCCGACGCGGTTGATCTTGTCCGCGTAGGTCGGGCCGATGCCGCGGCCGGTGGTGCCGATCCGGCGCTTGCCGAGGAAGCGCTCGGTGACCTTGTCCAGGGTCCGGTGGTACGGGGTGATCAGGTGGGCGTTGCCCGAGATCAGCAGCTTCGAGGTGTCGATGCCGCGGTCGTTCAGACCGGCCAGCTCGGAGAGCAGCACGGCCGGGTCGATCACGACGCCGTTGCCGATCACCGGCGTCACGTTCGGGCTGAGGATTCCGGAAGGGAGCAGGTGCAGGGCGTACTTCTGGTCGCCGATGACCACCGTGTGACCGGCGTTGTTGCCGCCCTGGTAGCGGACCACGTAGTCGACGGAGCCGCCCAGGAGGTCGGTGGCCTTCCCCTTGCCCTCGTCTCCCCACTGAGCGCCAACGAGCACGAGTGCCGGCACAGGCGTACACCCCTTCCGGTTGGGGCATCCTGCGTAGGCCGCAGTCTGCCCCGAGATAGACGAAGCCCCTGGCGCAATGGCGCAAGGGGCTCTTGCACCGAGAGATTACCTGAGGAAGGACCGGTCGTGTCGTCCCTGTCCACGCCTGCTACCGGCGGCCCGGAGCCGCTCCTGCTGCTCCTCGACCCGGTGGCCCGGCAGACCGACGGCGAGTCGGTGCGGATCGCGAAGGACGTGCTCTGCGGGGGCGCGGACGTCAAGGTGGCCTTCCCGGAGAGCCCTTCCGAGCTCGACCGGGTGCTTTCGCACCGGGGCCGGAGGCGACCGGTGGTGATCGGTTCCGACCTCGCGCTCCAGCGGGTGCTCCAGGCGCTGCATCGCCAGCGTGAGCTGGGCACCAAACCGGTGGGAATGGTTCCGGTCGGCCGCGCGGAGGAGCTGCTGGCGGCCCGCGCGCTCGGCGTGCCGGAGGAGCCGGTCCGGGCCGCGCGGGCGGTGCTGTCGGGCGCGCCGCGCCGGCTGGACCTGCTGGTGGACGACGGCGGCGGGGTGGCGCTGGGCGGGGTGCGGATCACCGGCGGGAGCAGCCGTCGGCCGGTGGGCCGCGCGGGTGGCTGGCGTTCGCTATGGGCGAAACTGGCTGCGGCCGAGCAGGCGAACGTACTCACGACGGACGGCTCCGACCACGGCTCCCGGGTCCGGGTCGAGGCCGACGGCCGGCTGCTCGCGGACGTCCACCGGCCGGTCCGGCTGGTCCAGGTCTCGCTCCCGTCCGGCGCCCCGGACGGAACGGGCGAGCTGGAGGTGGTGGTCGCCGCCTCCGGGGCCCTGGTGCGCGCCCGGGCGGCGAGCGTCTCGGTGGTCGGCCGCGGCTTCGGCTACGAGGCCGACGGCCACCCGGTCGGCCCGGTCCGCGCCCGGACCTGGACGGTGCACCCGGCCGCCTGGGGGCTGCTGCTGCCCGCGGCCTGAGTCCGGGGCGCCCACGGCCCGCCGTCGTCCGGTCGCGGACGGTCGCGGTCGTCCGGAACCGGCGGGCGAAGGCCGGGCGACGGGCGGAAGAACCCCGGGTGAGCAGGCTCACGTTCGGTCGCGCCCCGACGGCCGCCGCCGTACCCGCGCAATTCCCCAACAGGCGCGAACCACAAGGCCAACCGCCACCCGCGGGAATGTCCCCCACCCGAAATCCCCGCCCCGTAAGGGGTTTTGTCTACGCGCGTTAACCCGCCGTCACCGGACAAAGCGGAAGTCCCGGGTTCCGGAAGCCCTGGTCAACTGCCCTAGACTCGAAGGCGTGCCACGTGGTGACGGAAGACTCAACCACGATCTTCTTCCCGGTGAGAAAGGCCCCCAGGACGCTTGCGGCGTCTTCGGTGTCTGGGCTCCCGGCGAGGAGGTCGCCAAGCTCACGTTCTTCGGCCTTTACGCCCTGCAGCACCGCGGTCAGGAATCCGCGGGCATCGCAGTGAGCAACGGCTCCCAGATTCTCGTCTTCAAGGACATGGGACTCGTCTCCCAGGTCTTCGACGAGGCCTCGCTGGGGTCGTTGCACGGGCATATCGCCGTCGGACACGCCCGCTACTCGACCACCGGTTCCTCGGTCTGGGAGAACGCCCAGCCGACCTTCCGGGCGACCGTGCACGGTTCGCTGGCCCTCGGGCACAACGGAAACCTGGTGAACACCGCCGAACTGGCGGCGATGGTCGCCGAGCTGCCCGGCGAGGAGCACATCTCGCGCTCCGGCCGGACCGCCGCGACCAACGACACCGACCTGGTGACGGCCCTGCTGGCCGGCCACCCGGACCTCTCCATCGAGGAGACGGCCAAGGTCGTGCTGCCCAAGGTCAAGGGCGCCTTCTCGCTCGTCTTCATGGACGAGCACACCCTCTACGCCGCCCGCGACCCCCAGGGCATCCGCCCGCTGGTGCTCGGCCGGCTGGAGCGCGGCTGGGTGGTCGCCTCCGAGACGGCGGCGCTGGACATCTGCGGCGCCTCCTTCATCCGCGAGGTCGAGCCCGGCGAGCTCATCGCCATCGACGAGAACGGCATGCGCAGCTCCCGGTTCGCCGAGGCCAAGCCCAAGGGCTGCGTGTTCGAGTACGTCTACCTGGCCCGCCCCGACACCTCCATCGCCGGCCGCAACGTGCACCTCTCCCGCGTGGAGATGGGCCGTCGGCTGGCGAAGGAGGCCCCCGTCGAGGCCGACCTGGTGATAGCCACGCCCGAGTCCGGCACCCCCGCCGCGATCGGCTACGCCGAGGCCAGCGGCATCCCGTACGGCTCCGGCCTGGTGAAGAACGCCTACGTGGGCCGCACCTTCATCCAGCCCAGCCAGACGATCCGCCAGCTCGGCATCCGGCTCAAGCTCAACCCGCTGCGCGAGGTCATCGCCGGCAAGCGCCTGGTGGTCGTGGACGACTCGATCGTCCGCGGCAACACCCAGCGCGCGCTGGTGAAGATGCTGCGCGAGGCGGGCGCCGCCGAGGTCCACATCCGGATCTCCTCGCCGCCGGTGAAGTGGCCCTGCTTCTTCGGCATCGACTTCGCCACCCGCGCGGAGCTGATCGCCAACGGCATGACCATCGAGGAGATCGGCCGCACGCTCGGTGCCGACTCGCTCTCCTACATCTCGATCGACGGCATGATCGAGGCCACCAAGCAGCCCAAGGACAGGCTCTGCCGGGCCTGCTTCGACGGCGAGTACCCGATGGAGCTGCCGGACCCGGCGCTGCTCGGCAAGCTCCTGCTGGAGGCCGAGATCAAGGGCAGCCAGCAGCCGCCGGCCGTCCGCGGCAAGCCGACCAGCGGCAGCGACCTGGACGGCGTCCAGTCGCTGCTCGGCGGGGCGGGCGCGGCCGACGCGCTGCGCCGCCCGTGAGAACCCACGGTGGGGTCCCGCGAACCGGGACCCCACCGCTGTTCCAACCCCCCACCCTGACCCGAAAGGGCCGCACGCAGTGACCTCCAACCAGAACGGCGCCACCTACGCCGCCGCCGGTGTCGACATCGAGGCGGGCGACCGCGCCGTCGAGCTCATGAAGCAGTGGGTGAAGAAGGCCGGCCGCCCCGAGGTGGTCGGCGGTCTCGGCGGCTTCGCCGGCCTCTTCGACGCGTCCGCCTTCAAGAACTACGAGCGGCCGCTGCTGGCCTCGGCCACCGACGGCGTGGGGACCAAGGTGGCCATCGCCGCCGCCATGGACAAGCACGACACCATCGGCCACGACCTGGTCGGCATGGTCGTCGACGACCTGGTGGTGTGCGGCGCCGAGCCGCTGTTCATGACCGACTACATCTGCGTCGGCAAGGTCGTCCCGGAGCGGGTCGCCTCGATCGTCAAGGGCATCGCCGAGGGCTGCGCCCTGGCCGGCTGCGCCCTGGTCGGCGGCGAGACCGCCGAGCACCCGGGCCTGCTGGGCCCGGACGAGTACGACGTGGCGGGCGCCGGCACCGGTGTGGTGGAGGCCGACGCGCTGCTCGGCGCGGAGCGCGTCCGGGCCGGTGACGTGGTGATCGCGATGGCCGCCTCCGGCCTGCACTCCAACGGCTACTCGCTGGTCCGCCACGTGCTGCTGAACGAGGCCGGCTGGAACCTGGACCGCAAGGTCGAGGAGTTCGGCCGCACCCTCGGCGAGGAACTGCTGGAGCCGACCCGGATCTACTCGCTGGACTGCCTGGCGCTCACCCGCGCCACCGAGGTGCACGCGTTCTCGCACGTCACCGGCGGCGGTCTGGCGGCCAACCTGGCCCGGGTCATCCCGGAGGGCCTGCACGCCCGCCTGGACCGCGGCACCTGGACCCCGCTGCCGGTCTTCCAGACCGTGGCCGAGGTCGGCAAGGTGGCCACCCTGGAGATCGAGAAGACGCTGAACATGGGCGTCGGCATGGTCGCGGTCGTCCCGCCGCACTCGGTGGACGTCGTGCTGTCGATCCTGGAGGACCGCGGCGTGGAGTCCTGGCTGCTGGGCGACATCGTCGAGCGCGCCGACGAGCACGAGGGCGGCGCGGCCCTCTACAACGCCTACGAGGGCTTCCGCGCGAGCTGATCGGCCGGTGCCGACGAGAGGGCCCCTCCGGTGCACCGGAGGGGCCCTCCCGCGTACCGGGACGGTCCTGGGGTGGCCGGGGGCGTCCCCGGGCCACCGGACCCGGCCGAGGGAACGCCGAAGACCGGCCCGGCGCCCTGGGCGCCCGGACCGGTCCGGCGGGACTGCTCGGTTACGAGCGGCGGGAGGCCTGCGAGGCCCCGGGACCCGACCCGCTGTCGTCCTCGTCGTCGAGGTCGGCGTAGCGGGCGGCGTACTCCGCGTAGGGGTCGTCGTCCTCCACTTCCTCGATCGGCTCTGGCTCGATCGCAGGAGTGGACGGCGATACGCCCAGCTCGTTGGACAGACGGTTAGCGTCGAACCCGCCGCTGTTGTACTTCAGCTCGCGGGCGACCTTCGTCTGCTTGGCCTTGGCCCGGCCGCGCCCCATGGGTCGACCCCCTCAACGATGGGGCTCACGGCCCCGCTGACACGTGTTCATGATCAGGACCGGCGTCTGCCCGAATGGGAGAGGCCGTCCCTTGGAGCATTAACGGTACCTGTTTCCGCCGCTGGACGGTACGTCGTCGGTGTGACGTGGCGCGCACCGACCGCACCCGAGGCCAGGTCTTTCCAGGTCAAGGGAGGTTTTGCGGCGATTTTCGCGCTGTCCGGAGGTGTCTGAGGTCCGTCGTTCCAGGACCGATTATCCCCCCTAGGGGGACCTCGGATCACCCGTTCGGGCGGAGAAGTGAGAATCCGGTTCCACATTGTGATGCGCGGGGGGCCTCGGTGGAGGCCCCCCGCGCATCACGGGTCCGCTGGCGGGCCGGATCAGGCGCGGCGGGCGGCGGGCAGCAGCACCGTGCGCAGGGCGCTGATCTCGCGCATCCGCTTCTCGGCCAGGCGGTCGGCGGCGACCGCCGGCGGGATGCCGTCGGAGGCGGCCCGGGTGAAGATCTCCAGGGTGGTGTCGAAGATCTTCGTGGCCTTGTTCTTGGCCCGGTCGAAGTTGAAGCCGTCGATCTCGTCGGCGACCTGGATGACGCCGCCGGAGTTCACCAGGTAGTCCGGCGCGTAGAGGATGCCGCGGTCGGCCAGGTCCTTCTCGACGCCCGGGTGGGCCAGCTGGTTGTTGGCCGCGCCGCAGACGACCGAGGTGCCGAACTCGCCCAGCGCGGCGACGACGGAGTCGGTGAGGGCGCCGCCGAGGGCGCACGGGGCGTAGACGTCCAGCTTGGCCTGGAGCAGGGCGGCGGTGTCGGCCACCACCTCCACCTCCGGGTGGGCCGCGCGCACGCGGTTGACGGCCGCCTCGAAGGGGTCGGTGACGACGACCGTGGCGCCGTCCGCGACCAGGTGGCCGACCAGGTAGTGGCCGACCTTGCCGACGCCGGCGACGCCGACCCGCTTGCCGCGCAGGGTCGGCTGGCCCCAGCGGGCCTGGGCGGTGGCGCGCATGCCCTGGAAGACGCCGAAGGCGGTCAGGATGGAGGAGTCGCCGGCGCCGCCGTTCTCGGGCGAGCGGCCGGTGACGAACTCGGTCTCGCGGGCGATGACGTCCATGTCCTGGACGTAGGTGCCCACGTCGCACGCGGTGATGTAGCGGCCGCGCAGGGACTCGACGAAGCGGCCGTAGGCCCGGAGCATCGCCTCGTTCTTGTCCTTGTTCGGGTCGCCGATGATGACGGCCTTGCCACCGCCGAGGTCCAGCCCGGCCAGCGCGTTCTTGTAGGACATCCCGCGGGACAGGTTCAGCGCGTCCTCCAGCGCCGCCTCCTCGGAGGCGTACGGGAAGAAGCGGGTGCCGCCGAGGGCCGGGCCCAGGGCGGTCGAGTGGATGGCGATGATCGCCTTGAGGCCCGAGCTGCGGTCGTGGCAGAGGACGACCTGCTCGTGGCCGTCGCCGGGGGCACCGTCCTGTTCGGTACGGAAGATCCTGCTGAGCACGCCGGATGCGGGGTGCGTGGCGGGGGTCTGTACGTCGGTCACTGTGGTGACTCCAGTATCGAAGGCCCGCTGCTGTGGTGCGGGCGCCTAGGGCGAAGAGTAGTCGCGGGCGGGCCGCCGATCGGCAGTCTTGCCCCAGCAGGCCCCGGACGTCCGAGGGGTGAGACGGACGGGGGCGCGGCCGCGGTCGCGAGCGGTTCGGGGGCGCGCCCTCCCGGGGCCGGGCGGTGCGTGCGACCATGCAGGACGTGACCGTCGTACGCACTTCCGTACAACCGCCCTACGCCGCCCACCTGCGGGTCTACGAGCCGCTGTCCGCCCATCCGGAGCCCGAGCGGTCGCGTTGGCAGGCCCGGGCGGCGGAGTACGGGCCGGACGCCGCGGAGCCGGCCCAGCCGGTGGCGGCGGCGGTGCTCGCGGAGCAGCGCGAGGCGCTGGCCGAACTGGCCGCCCGCACGCCCAGGGCGCTGCCCGAGAAGGAGAGCGGGCGGGCGTACCTGCGGGTGGTGGACGGCGTACTGTACGTCTGCCCGTGGGCGACCAGGCTGCGCAGCTGGCAGGCGCTGGAGGAACTGCGGGCCGGGGCGCCGGTGGCGCTGCTGGACTCCGCGCTGCCGCCGGTGGCGAGGGCGGCCGCCGAGGCGGACCGGGAGCGCTGGCGGGCCGACCACCCGGACGCCCGGCCGTGGATCCTGACCAGCCGGTGGGAGGTGCCGGTGCGCTGGTTCCTGCCGTTCGGGGACGAGGACCGCTGCTTCGTGCCGGAGGGCGCGGAGGGTGCGGAGGGTGCGGAGGGGACGGAAGGGGTGGCGGGGGAGCGGGGCCGGCCGGCGGCGCTGTTCTACCTGGTGCCGATGGCGCAGGCCCGCCGACGGGTGGCGCGGGCCCTGCGGGCGCTGCGCGAGGCGGTGCCGGAGGGGGAGTTGGTGCGGGGGGCGGAGCGGATCGGGCGCTGGCTGGAGGAGTTCCACCCGCGCTCGCTGGTGGAGCTGGACTACGGGGGACTGGTGCATCTGCTGGGGCCGGAGCGGCTGTTGGCGGACCGTTCGGCGGGGGAGCTGGAGGAGGGGCTGCGCGCCCTGCGGGCGGGGGACACCGCCGAGGCGCTGCGCGCGTACGGGGAACTGACGGTGCGGTGGAACCGGGTGCTGGCCCTGCGGCATGCGAACTGACGTCCGACCGCGCGTGTATGACTGTCAGAGGACTTCAGGGGACTTAGGGACCGAAACCGTGATGACCAAGGTCCTGGTTCGGGTCAATACCTGCCGAACGTGACACTACTCACCGTTGACGCGAACTTACCCCTATGTGCAAAAATGGGACAACCGGCCCAACTTCACGCGCGCGTGCCCACTTTTGGGTGGTTCTGGAGTCGATGCGTGCTTTGGGGGGAAACGGAGGGTCTGATCCCTTCGTAACCGGATGTCACCATTGTGTGACTGTCCGTTATGGGGTGGTCCATCGCCATCCGTCGGGCTTGAACCCGTGAGGGGTCAATTTTGGCGGTTTGGTCGATAGGGCTGGACGGATGGTGTAGTTGTAGACACCAGGACAAGCCGTTCGTCCTATAACCGACTCGGCCCGTCTATGCCATTTCGGGCATCGCGGGCCAAGGTGCAGAATTTGAAGGATAGAACCGCCCTGGTTCGGTTCTCCCGAGGAGGCCGCTCATGACCGCTCGTACCCCTGACGCTGAGCCGCTGCTGACGCCGGCAGAGGTTGCCACCATGTTCCGCGTGGACCCGAAGACGGTCACCCGCTGGGCCAAGGCGGGCAAGCTGACGTCGATTCGCACGCTCGGCGGTCACCGCCGTTATCGCGAGGCGGAGGTGCGTGCTCTGCTGGCTGGGATTCCCGCCCAGCGCACTGAGGCCTGATAGGCCAAAGGCTCTTTAAAGGGGCTGTTTGCCGGACTCCGCCGGGTCCGGCAAGCGGCCCCTTTGTCGTGTCCGCGCGAGGGTGTTCGGCAGGGGTCAACCAGTCGGAATGTTGAACTCCGGATAACGATTTGATGCGCGTGAGGTGGGGGGGATTTACAGTGAATACCTGTACAATTTTACATATTAAATTAACAGGGTTCTGGAGAGGGCTCCACGAGGCCCTTTTCGGGGGGTGACGCGTGACGACCGTCACGCTCTCCGTCACTTGTGGTCTAGACCTACTCCGGGTAGAAGTGCCGGGTGGTCAAAAGCGAGAGGCCCGGAACCTGACGGTTCCGGGCCTCTCGCGTTGCGGCGATCCCGACGGGACTTGAACCCGCGACCTCCACCTTGACAGGGTGGCGAGCTAACCAACTGCTCCACGGGACCAGAGTTTTCTGATCTCGTTCACTCGCTTGCCGCGCTGCGAACAAGACAGATCGTAGCCCATGGTGGGCCCCCAGGTCGAACTGGCTCCTGAAGGCCCGCCGCAGCTCACGGCCCCGCCCGGGTCGGCCGGTGCCCCGCCCGGGTCACAGGGCCGCCCGCGCCGCCTCCATCGCCTTCATGATCCGCTTCTCCGATACCGGGCTCGGCGTGCCCAGCGACTGGGCGAAGAAGCTGACCCGCAGCTCCTCCACCATCCAGCGGATCGCCCGCACCTCCGCGGACGGCTGGTGCCCGGCCGGCACCGCCGCCAGCAGCTCCCCGTAGGCCTGCTGCACCTGCTGCACCTTCAGCAGCTGCTGGGCGTCCCGCTGGGGGTGGTTGGGCAGCGCCTCCAGCCGGCGGTCCACCGCCAGCAGGTAGCGCTTGAGGTCCGGCAGCCGCTGCCAGCCGGTGGCCGTCACGAAGCCCGGGTGCACCAGCGAGGCCAGGTGCAGCCGGACGTCGTTCACCGCGTTCAGCAGCACCGGGCTGCTCACCGCCTTCAGCCGGGTCGAGGCCTTGTGGAAGGCGATCAGCGCGGTGGCCGTCTTCAGCGTGGTGTCCGCCGACAGGTCGTACAGGTCCGCGCGCACCTTGTCGTGCAGCTTGCCGAAGGCCGCCTCGTCCCAGGCCGGGCCGCCGGCCAGGGCCATCAGCCGGTCCGTCGCGGCGGCCACGACGTCCTCGAACAGGGCGCCGATCGAGCCGTGCGGGCTGTGCGAGAGCGCCAGCTTCGCCTGGTTGCCCAGCCGGCCCTGGATCGACTTGGCCGGGGAGTTGGTGGTCAGCGTCAGCAGCCGCCTGGTCCCCTCCCACATCGACTGGGCCTGGGCCTCCGGGGTGTCGAACAGCTTCACGCCGACCGACGGGCCCTCGTCCACCAGCGCCGGGTAGGCCCGCATCGAGTGGCCCCGCGAGCGCTGCTCGAAGGTGCGCTGGAGCACCGGCAGCGAGGCCGGCCAGGCGGTCAGCCCGCTCTGCTCGATGCCCTGGCCGGAGGCGGCCGAGGAGAGCGTCTCCTTGAGCTTGGGCTTGAGCTTCAGCCGCAGCTCCTCCAGGTCCTTGGACTCGGCGAGCTTGCGGCGCCCGTCCACCACCCGGAAGGTCACCTTGAGGTGCTCCGGGACCCGTTCGTCGTCCCAGGCCTCCGGCGGCACGGTGACGGCCGTCAGGCGCTTCAGGGCGTGCTCCAGGGCCGGGAGCAGCGGCTCCTGGCGGTCCTTCACCGCGCGCAGCGCCGCCCTGGCGAAGTCCGGCGCGGGGACGAAGTTGCGCCGGATCGCCTTCGGCAGCGACTTGATGTACGCGGTGACCAGCTCCTCCCGCAGACCGGGGATCTGCCAGTCGAAGCCCTCCGAGGTGACCTGGTTGAGCACCGGCAGCGGGATGTGCACGGTCACGCCGTCCGCGTCGCTGCCCGGTTCGAACTGGTACGTCAGCTTGAAGCGGAGCTTGCCCTGCTGCCAGTGGTCCGGGTAGTCGGCCTCGGTGACGCCGCCCGCGGCGTCGTTGATCAGCATCGACTTCTCGAAGTTCAGCAGGTCCGGCTGCTCGTGCCGGGCCTTCTTCCACCAGGAGTCGAAGTGCCGGGTGGAGACCACGTCCTCCGGCAGCCGGGCGTCGTAGAAGTCGAACAGGGTCTGGTCGTCCACCATGATGTCCCGGCGGCGGGCCCGGTTCTCCAGCTCCTCGACCTCGCCGAGCAGCTTGCGGTTCTCCGCGAAGAACTTGTGGTGGGTCTCCCAGTCGCCCTCGACCAGCGCGTTGCGGATGAACAGCTCGCGGCAGAGCTCCGGGTCGATCCGCCCGTAGTTGACCTTGCGCTGGGCGACGACCGGCATCCCGTAGAGGGTCACCTTCTCGTACGCCAGCACCGCGCCGGCCTTCTTCTCCCAGTGCGGCTCGCTGTAGCTGCGCTTGATCAGGTGGCCGGCCAGCGGCTCGACCCACTCCGGCTCGATCTTCGCGTTGATCCGCGCCCAGAGCCGGGAGGTCTCCACCAGCTCGGCCGACATCACCCAGCGCGGCGGCTTCTTGAACAGGCCGGAGCCCGGGAAGACCGCGAAGCGGGCGCCGCGCGCGCCGCCGTACTCGCGCTTCTCCACGTCGTACAGGCCGATGTGGGAGAGCAGGCCGGCCAGCAGCGACTGGTGGATCCGGTCGGCGTCCGGCTCGGCGTCCTCGTGCGGCTCCTCGATGGTGACGCCCAGCTGCTTGGCGACGGTGCGCAGCTGGACGTAGATGTCCTGCCACTCCCGTATCCGCAGGTAGTTGAGGAACTCCGCCTTGCACATCCGGCGGAAGGCCGAGGAGGAGAGCTCCCGCTGCTGTTCCCGGACGTAGCGCCACATCGCCAGGTAGGAGAGGAAGTCGGAGGTCTCCGAGCCGAACCGGCGGTGCCGCTCGTCGGCGGCCTGGCGCTTCTCGGCGGGCCGCTCGCGCGGGTCCTGGATGGAGAGCGCGGCGGCGATCACCATGACGTCGCGGACGCAGCCGTTGCGGTCCGCCTCCAGCACCATGCGGGCCATCCGCGGGTCCACCGGGAGCTGGGCGAGCTTGCGGCCGAGCTGGGTCAGGCGCTTGCGCGGGTCCTTCTCGTCCGGGTCGAGCGCGCCCAGCTCGTGCAGCAGGTGGACGCCGTCCTTGATGTTGCGCGAGTCCGGCGGGTCCAGGAACGGGAAGGCGGCGATGTCGCCGAGGCCGGCCGCGGTCATCTGGAGGATCACCGAGGCCAGGTTGGTGCGCAGGATCTCGGCGTCGGTGAACTCGGGGCGGGAGAGGAAGTCCTCCTCCGAGTAGAGCCGGATGCAGATGCCGTCCGAGGTGCGGCCGCAGCGGCCCTTGCGCTGGTTGGCGCTGGCCTGGCTGATCGCCTCGATCGGCAGTCGCTGCACCTTGGTGCGGTGGCTGTAGCGGGAGATCCGGGCGGTGCCCGGGTCGATCACGTACTTGATGCCGGGGACGGTCAGCGAGGTCTCGGCCACGTTGGTGGCCAGCACGATCCGGCGGCTGCGCGCGCGCTGGAAGACCTTGTGCTGCTCGGCCGAGCTGAGCCGGGCGTACAGCGGCAGGACCTCGGTGTTCTTCAGCTTCAGCCGGTCGAGGGCGTCGGCGGTGTCGCGGATCTCGCGCTCGCCGGAGAGGAAGACCAGGATGTCGCCCGGGCCCTCGGCCTGGAGCTCCTCGGCGGCGTCGCAGATCGCCTGGATCTGGTCCCGGTCTCGGTCGGCCTCGTCCTGCTCCTCGTCGACCTCGTCGACGACCGGGCGGTAGCGGACCTCGACCGGGTAGGTGCGGCCGGACACCTCGATGATCGGGGCGTCGCCGAAGTGCCGGGAGAAGCGCTCCGGGTCGATGGTCGCGGAGGTGATCACGACCTTGAGGTCCGGGCGGCGGGGGAGCAGCTGTTTGACGTAGCCGAGGATGAAGTCGATGTTGAGGCTGCGCTCGTGCGCCTCGTCGATGATCAGGGTGTCGTACTGGTGGAGGTCGCGGTCGGTCTGGATCTCGGCCAGCAGGATGCCGTCCGTCATCAGCTTGACCAGGGTGTCCTGGCCGACCTGGTCGGTGAACCGGACCTTCCAGCCGACCGCCTCGCCCAGCGGGCTGTCCAGCTCCTCCGCGACCCGCTCGGCCACCGTCCGGGCGGCGATCCGGCGCGGCTGGGTGTGGCCGACCAGGCCGCGCACGCCGCGGCCCAGCTCCAGGCAGATCTTCGGGATCTGGGTGGTCTTGCCGGAGCCGGTCTCACCCGCGACGATCACCACCTGGTGGTCCCGGATCGCCGCCAGGATCTCGTCCTTCTTCTGGCTGACCGGGAGCTCGGCGGGATAGCCGATCCTCGGGACGGCCTGCCGGCGCCGCTCGACGACCAGCTCGGCGCGGTCGATGTCGGCGGCGATCTCGGTGGCGACCTTCTGCCACGCCTCGGCCTTGCGGACCCGGCGGGCCCCCTCCAGTCGGCGCCCGATCCGCACCTGGTCGCGCAGGGTCAGTTCGGGCAGGCGGGCGGCCAGCTCACCGATCCCGTGGCCCTCGGCGGGTGCGGCGGCGGACTGGACTGCGGGAGAACTCACTGCGGGCATCCCTCTAGGTTCGCAAGGAGGCACGGTGGAGCGCACCTCGGTTTTCGAGCCCCTCCAGTGTCACAGCCGTCGGCGGCCGATCGCGAATGCCCGGTCGCGAACGCCCGTCGCGAACGCCCGGTCGCGGACGGCGGGCAACGGTCGGGCGGGGTGCTGGGCTCTGGAGGTTCGAGGAGGTGCTCATGGGAGCCCACAAGACCGTTCGGGACGAGGAGTTCCGGGCGTTCGCCGGCAGCGCGTGGTCACGGCTGCTGCGGACGGCGTACCTGCTGGCGGGGGACCGACACGGCGCCGAGGACCTGGTCCAGCAGGCGCTGGAGCGGGCCTACGTCCACTGGAACAAGGTCCGCGCCGCGGACGACCCGAACGCCTACGTGCGCCGGATACTGATCAACGAGCACGCCCGGCGGTTCCGGCGCAGATTGACCGAACACCCGGTCGAGGCCTTCCCCGACCGGCCCGCGCCCGGCGGATCGGACCCGGACGACCGGGCCGTGCTGCTCGCCGCGCTCGCCGCCCTGCCGCCGCGCCAGCGCGAGGCCGTGGTGCTGCGGTACTGGGAGGACCTCAGCGAGTCCCAGACCGCGGCGGCCATGGGCTGCTCGGTCGGCACGGTGAAGAGCCAGGCGGCCAAGGGACTGGCCAAGCTGCGGGCGGCCTCCTCACTCAACGGACTGGCCACCATCGGAGGTAGGTAGCAGATGAGCACGGAGTCCATGCCCGGGAACGAGAGCGGGAGCCGGGCGGCGGAGACGGAGGAGGAGGCCGCGGCCTCGTGGAGGCTGAGCGAGCTGGCCGGCAGCGTCGACGCCGGGGCGGTGCCGTACGACCGGCTGGTCGCCGGGGGGCGGCGCCGGCTGTGGCGCCGACGGGTGCTGACCGCCGGGATGGCGGCGGCGCTGGTCGTCGGAGTCGCCGGCGGTGCGGCGGTGCTCGGCGAGCGCGGCCGGCAGGCCGTCTCGACCGTGGTGGCGGCTTCGGCCTCCGCCTCGGCTTCGCCCTCCACCTCCGGGGTGGCCGCTCCCGCCTCGCGCCCGAGCGCGTCCGCCACTCGGGACCCGTTCAACCCGGTGCGGGTCAAGGTCGCCGAGGGCACGGCGAGCGGCCACACCTGGCAGGCCTGGGCCGCGCTGTGGCCGGCCACTTCGACGAAGGAGGACCTCGCCAGGCAGTTCCAGCTGATCCGGGCGGAGCGGTACGCCGCCAACCCGGACGTGAAGCCGGTCACCCAGGAGAGCATCGACATCAACTGGAGCCCGAATATCGACCGGGTGAACTACTACTACACCGTGGACGGCAAGCGGCAGGCGGACGACGCCCTGCCCGCGGTCTCGGCTCCGGGCAGTTCCCCGTACGGCGTCGGCGCGGCGTCGCTCGGCCTCGAGCACCAGTCGGACGTCCCGCCGGTGGTGGTCGTGGGGGTCCAGGCCGAGGTCGCGAAGGTCGTGGTCGCCTGGAAGACCGGCGGCACCACCGAGGCGGTGCCGGTCGCGGTCGGGGACTCCCCGTTCCGCTACTTCGCCGTCGGCGCGAAGCCGGGCACCGACGCCGCGACCGTCACGTACTACGCGGCGGACGGCTCGGTGGTGCAGACCTTCGACGACTGGCTCCGGACCTCCTGAGCGTTCCGGACCACGGCTGGAGCGCGGCGCGTCGGCGCCGTGCTTCGTCGTCGGCGGGCTCACGGCCGGAGGGCGGCCTCGTCGGCGTCCGGGAGCCAGTCGCGGGCCGGGTCGTACTCCAGCCGGCGGCTGCGGGCGGCCTCGGTGGTGAACGCCCGCAGCAGGTCTTCGAGCCGGGGGTGCGGGTCGGTGTCCGGACCGGTGCGCCAGAGGAGCGACCAGCGAAACGGGTCAGGAAGTCCAGCCGGTCCACCGCCGCCGGGTAGCGCAGCACGCTGCCCCACAGTTCGTCCGGGCGCAGGGAGTCCCGGCCGGACTGGCTGCCCGCCACCGCCGACTGGCTCACCGCGCGGCTGGCCGGCTCACCGCGCGACTGACCGGCCGGTCAGCGGCCCGGCGGGCGGTGCGGTGGGCGGTGCGGTGGGCGGTGCGGTGGGCGGTGCGGTGGGCGAGGCGGCCGAGCGAGGTGGCCGCGAACAGCAGGCCGCCGGCCAGGAAGAACGGCTCGTAGCCGAAGGTCGCGAACCGGGCCATCGAGTCCAGCTCGTCACTCGACCGGCTGCCGGCGGCCAGTGCGATCCAGTCCGGCACGGACGGCGCGGCGTGCAGCACCAGCAGCGCGGTGGTGCCCCACAGGGCGAAGCCCAGCAGTCGGTCCGGCACCCGCGCGCCCCACCGCCGCACCGGCGCCAGCGCCACCCCCGCGGCCACGGCGCACAGCGGGATCGCGATCACGTCGATCACCAGCAGCGGCGTGCTGCTCCACACCGACCGCCCGTCCGGCAGCCCCAGCCGCCCGTCCGCCAGCCAGTACAGGTGCACCAGCGCGAAGGCCACCGCCCACCCCGCCGCCGCGTACCCGGCGCCCAGCGCCACCCGGTTCCAGCCCGTGTCCCGTGTCGTCTCCATGCCGTCCACGGTCCCCCGCCGCCCCACCGCGCCGGATCGTCCCGCAGGCGGGACCCCCTCCCCCTCCGGGGGGACCCGGGGCCCCGGGAGTCAGTACGGGAGCAGCCCGTCGGTGACCAGGTCGAAGTCGAAGGGCTCCGGGAGGTGCGGCGCCTCGCCGAAGGTGATGTCCTCGCGCCGGTGGTACCAGGTGGCGTCCGGCCTGCTGAAGAGGGTGACGGACTTCTCCCGGGCGTCGATCAGCAGGTAGAGCGGGATGCCCATCAGCGGGTAGTCGCGAAGCCTCCTGAGCCGAACGAACCGAATCCACCGCTACCGGACACCCGGCGTAGTCGCCCGTCCCGCCGGGGGAACGACGAAGCCCCCGTAGCGAATTCGCTACGGGGGCTTCCCGGTTGTGGCCAGGGCCGGGGTCGAACCGGCGACCTTCCGCTTTTCAGGCGGACGCTCGTACCAACTGAGCTACCTGGCCGTACTGCACCGTCTCTTGCGAGACGAGCGATCCCGACGGGACTTGAACCCGCGACCTCCACCTTGACAGGGTGGCGAGCTAACCAACTGCTCCACGGGACCTTGTAGTGGTTGCCCACTCAGGTCTTGCGGCACTGCACTTTACTACATTACTGCGGTACTACGTGCCCCCAACGGGATTCGAACCCGTGCTACCGCCTTGAAAGGGCGGCGTCCTGGGCCACTAGACGATGAGGGCTTGCGGCCTGTCCTTGTGCCGTATCCGGCGTTCGGGGACGTCGAGAAGCATATGGGATGCGGGGCGGATCGCCAAAACGGGTTTCGGCCGGGTGGGGGTCGGGGCGGTCGCGGGGGTCAGGACCAGCCCAACTCGTCCAGCTCGTGGTCGTCGAAACCGAAGTGGTGGGCGACCTCGTGGATGACGGTGGTGCGGACCTCCTCGACCACCTGCTCGCGGGTCTCGCAGTGGCGCAGGGTGGGGCCGCGGTAGATCAGGATGCGGTCGGGCAGGACGCCGGCGTACCACTCGCCGCGCTCGGTGAGCGGGGTGCCCTCGTAGAGGCCGAGCAGTTCGGGGTCGCTCGGATCGGGCTCGTCCTCGACGAAGATCGCGACGTTGTCCATCATGGCCGCGAGCTGCGGGGGGATCTGGTCGAGGGCGTCGCCGACCAGCGTCTCGAACTCTTCCCGGGTCATCTCCACCGGATCATTGTCCGGTGTCGGATGACGGTGTGCCAGGTGGCGGGGGCCGGTGTTTGATGGGGCTGTGACGACCTCGGAGGGCGCGTTGGACGGCGCCGCGGACGAAGCCGTGGCGCCGGCCCGCGGCGGGCGCGGCACCGGCCGCCCGCCGGTGCTGCGCGGGCAGGGGCCGGCGGTGGCGGTGGTCGCGGTGGGCGGGGCGATCGGGGCGGTCGCGCGGTACGCCGCCGGGCTCGGCTGGCGGACCGGGCCGACGGCCTTCCCGTGGACGACGCTGCTGGTCAACGTGGTCGGCTGCGCGGTGATCGGGGTGTTCCTGGTGGTGCTCACCGAGGGACGCCAGACCCATCCGCTGGTGCGGCCGTTCTTCGGCACCGGTGTGCTGGGCGGGTTCACGACCTTCTCGACGTACGCGGTGGACGTCCGGCGCCTGCTGGAGGCCGGACGGCCCGGGCCCGCCCTCGGGTACCTCGGGCTGACGCTGCTGGGCGCGCTGTTCGCGGTGTGGGCGGCGGCCGGGTTGACCAGGCGTCTGATCCACCGGGCCGTCCGCCGCGGGGCCGGGCGGGGCGCGACCGGGCGGGGCGGGGGCGCGCGATGAGCCGGCTGAGCGGGCCCGCGCTGCGGCTGACCGTGCTGGTCGGGGAGAGCGACCGGTGGCACCACCGCCCGCTGTACAGCGAGATCGTGCACCGGGCGCGGGCGGCCGGCCTGGCCGGGGCGAGCGTGTTCCGGGGGATCGAGGGGTTCGGGGCCTCGTCGCTGGTGCACACCACCCGGCTGCTGTCGCTGAGCGAGGACCTGCCGGTGGCGGTGGTGATCGTGGACGAGGAGGAGCGGGTGCGGGCGTTCCTGCCGCGACTGGACGGGCTGGTGGCGGAGGGGCTGGTGCTGCTGGACCGCTGCGAGGTGGTGACCTACGCGGGCCGTGGCCCGGAGCGGGGTGGCCCGGAGCGGGGTGGCTTGGAGCCGGGCGGCCCGGAGGCGGCCGAGTGAACTGGCTGCTGGTGGTGGCGGGCGCGGTGGTCGGCGCTCCGCTGCGGTACCTGACCGACCGGGCGGTGCAGTCCCGGCACGACTCGGTGTTCCCGTGGGGGACGTTCGCGGTGAACGTGGCCGGCTGCCTGGTCCTCGGGCTGGTGACCGGCGCGGTGGCGGCGGGCGCGGCCTCCTCGCACCTCCAACTGCTGCTGGGGACGGGGCTGTGCGGGGCGCTGACCACCTACTCGACCTTCTCGTACGAGACCCTGCGGCTGGCCGAGACCGGTGCCGGGCGGTACGCGCTGGCCAATGTGGCCGGCAGCGTGGCGGCCGGGCTGGCCGCGGTGTACGCCGGGGCGGAGCTGGCCGCGGCGCTCTGGGGCTGAGCCGAGCCGCTCCGGGGCGGAGCCGGCCGGGGCGCTCCGGGGCCGGGCCGGGCCGCCCGCCGACACCTGCCCCGCCGGGCGAGCTTGCCCGCTGCCCGTGTCCCGCCGGGCCGGGCGCGCGTTGGGCACCGAAAGCGGCCGCGCGCGAGTGGGCGGCCCGGGTGGGGCGGTAGAGAGGGACCTCAGTGGCTTCGGTACGGGCGGCACGAGCGGTGCGGGCGGTATGGGCGGTGCGGGTGCGGATGGCCGCGGCCGGTACGGCCCGGGGGCGGGAGGCGGCGGTCCCGCGCTCGCGCGCGGTACGGGCGGCGACGCTGCTGACGATGGCCGGGCTCGGGCTGACGGGGTGCATGTCGGTCGGGCCGGCCGCCGAGGAGAAGCACGGCGTGGCGCCGGTCGGGCAGGCCGGACCGGCGGCCAGGCCGGGGGCGACGGGCGGGCCCTCGGCCTCGCCGGGGGCCGGGCACCCGGGTGGGACCTCGGGGCACCCGGAGCGGGCGGGGGGCCTCCAGGGCGAGGGCGGGTCGGGCGGATCCACCACCACGGTGCCCGGCGACGCGGTGTCCGGGGCGAACGGCTCGGTGGCCGGGGTGGTGCCGGTGCCGGGGGCGGGCGCTCCCGACGGCGGGCCGGGCGGCGGTTCGGCGGGCGGTTCGAACGCCAGCCCCGTGCCGCACCCCGGCGGACCGGCGTCCGGGGGCTCAGGCGGGGCGGGCGGCGCGGGCGGCACCGGGGAGGGCCGCTCCGGCGGCGGTTCGGCCGGCACGCCGTCGGCCACCCCGAGCAACCACCCGTCGAGCACTCCCGCGCCCGAGCACAGCTCGCCCGCCGCGACCGTCCCGCCGGCCCCGGACCCGTCCTCCGGAAGCTCCGGTTCTTCGGCCCCGAGCCCGAGAGGCGTCTCACACTAGGTGGTTGAGCAGGGGGTTTGCCTCCGATCCCGAGGCTCCTCTATGGTGGTAGATCGTTCGTTTGATTCATTTGACTGGCGCCCTATTCCCATCTGGCGCCCTTGGCGCGTTCCGGCGATCCGTGGCTGACCGCATAGAGGCGGTTGTGAAACAGAACCCGGACTTTGGCGCGTGCCACTTCCGGAAGGTTTTGCATGTCTCTCGTTGACGACGCCCGCTTCGCCATGCCCGCGAACGAGGCCGCCGCCGATGTCACCGATACCGACGACACCCTCGACACCGCCGCGGACGAGGTGATCGCCGAGGCCGTGGAGGCCACCGAGGAGGCGGCCGCCGAGCCCACCATCACCTTCGGCGACCTGGGCCTGCACGACGACGTGGTGCGCGCCCTCGCCAAGCGCGGCGTCACCACCCCGTTCCCGATCCAGGCCGCGACCATCCCGGACGCGCTGGCCGGCAAGGACGTGCTGGGCCGTGGCCGCACCGGCTCCGGCAAGACCCTGAGCTTCGGCCTGCCGCTGCTCACCCGCCTCGCCGACGGCGATCGCACCAAGCCCAAGCACCCGCGCGGTCTGATCCTCGTCCCGACCCGTGAGCTGGCCATGCAGGTCGCCGACGCCCTGGAGCCGTTCGGCTCGGTGCTCGGCCTGCGCCTCAAGGTCGTCTGCGGCGGCACCTCGATGTCGAACCAGATCTACGCGCTGGAGCGCGGCGTCGACATCCTCGTCGCCACCCCCGGCCGTCTGCGCGACCTGCTCAACCGCGGCTCCGCCAAGCTGGACGACGTCAAGACCGTCGTGCTCGACGAGGCCGACCAGATGGCCGACATGGGCTTCCTGCCCGAGGTCACCGAGATCCTCGACCAGGTGCCGGCCGGCGGCCAGCGCCTGCTGTTCTCCGCCACCCTGGAGAACGAGATCGACACCCTGGTCAAGCGCTACCTGAAGAACCCGGTCACCCACGAGGTCGACCCGTCGGCCGGCGCGGTCACCACCATGACCCACCACATCCTCGTGGTGAAGCCCAAGGACAAGGCGCCGATCACCAACGCGATCGCCGCCCGCAAGGGCCGCACGATCATCTTCGTCCGCACCCAGATGGGCGCCGACCGCGTCGCCGAGCAGCTCATCGAGGCCGGTGTGAAGGCCGACGCGCTGCACGGCGGCATGACCCAGGGCGCCCGTACCCGCGTCCTCGGCGACTTCAAGGACGGCTACACCAACGTCGTCGTCGCCACCGACGTCGCCGCCCGCGGCATCCACGTCGACGGCATCGACCTGGTCCTCAACGTGGACCCGGCGGGCGACCACAAGGACTACCTGCACCGCTCCGGCCGCACCGCCCGGGCCGGCCGCTCCGGCGCCGTCGTCACCCTGGTGCTGCCGCACCAGCGCCGTGGCGTCTTCCGCCTGATGGAGGACGCGGGCGTGGACGCCTCGCGCCACATCCTCGACCACGCCTTCGACGCGGAGGTCGCCAAGATCACCGGCGCCCGTTCGCTGACCGAGGTCCAGGCCGAGAGCGCCGCCAACATCGCCGGTGCCGCCGAGCGCGAGATCGCCGACATGACCCGCCAGCTGGAGCGCGCGCAGCGCCGCGCCACCGAGCTGCGCGAGGAGGCCGACCGTCTGGCCACCCGTGCGGCGCGCGAGCGGGCCGAGCTGGGCATCGAGGACGAGGAGCCGGCCGCCGAGGCCGAGTCCGGCGAGCAGGCCGCGACCGAGGCCGTTCCGGCCGCGGAGGCCCCGGCCGCCGCGCCGCAGGGCGAGGAGCGTGCTCCGTCGTACCGCGAGGCGCGCGGCGAGCGCCGTGACCGTGACGACCGTCGTCCGGACCGTGACGACCGCCGTTCGGGCGGCTTCGGCGGTGGCCGTGACCGTGACCGTGACGACCGTCGTTCGGGTGGTTTCGGCGGTGGCCGTGACCGTGACGACCGTGGTGGCCGCTCGTTCGGTGGCGACCGCGAGCGCGGTGGCTTCAACCGTGACCGTGGTGGTTTCGGCGGTGGCCGTGACCGTGACGACCGTGGTGGCCGCTCGTTCGGTGGCGACCGCGAGCGCGGTGGCTTCAACCGTGACCGTGGCGGCTTCGGCGGTGGCCGTGACCGTGACGACCGTGGCGGCCGTTCCTTCGGTGGCGACCGCGAGCGCGGTGGCTTCAACCGTGACCGCGACGACCGTGGTGGCCGTTCCTTCGGCGGCGACCGTCCGGCCCGCTCCTTCGGCGACCGTCCGTCCTTCGGCCGTGACCGCGACGAGCGCGGCGGCAGCAGCAGCAGCCGTCCGTTCTCGCGCCGCGACGACCACCGCTCCGGCGGCCGTCCGCAGTCCGACCGCGGTGGCTTCAACCGTGACCGTGGCGGCTTCGGCGGTGGCCGTGACCGCGACGACCGTGGCGGCCGTTCGTTCGGTGGCGACCGCGACGACCGCAAGCCGCGCTGGAAGAACTGACGCCGCACCGGCGGTAGTCGACCGCCGGCCGGGCTGAATCCACGAAGGGCCCGCTCCGTACCCCGGAGCGGGCCCTTCGCGTTCCCCCCCCCACACACCTCGCCGTGCCCCCTGAGGTGTTGTTCTGGAGGTGAGAATAACCTGTGGCGTGCGGCGGCGGTAGTCCCGTAGCGTCACGGCCATGAGCAGCGGACTGCACGACGTGGCGAGGGTGAACGAGGAGATCGCCGAGCGGGGGAGCTACCGGACCGCCGGGGGCGAACTCGTGCGGCTGGGAGAGGAGTTGGCGGCGGCGAAGACCGGTACGGTGTCGTACGCGCCGGGGGACCTGGACGCGCTGCTGGCCGCCGGGGACCGCGGTCCGGGGCCGCTGGACGGCCGGGTCGAGGTGACGGCCGAGGGGAGCGTCCAGGCCGCCCGCCGGCTGGTCGACACCGGGGCGGGCCCGGTCGGGGTGCTGAACTTCGCCTCCGCGCGCAACCCCGGCGGCGGCTACCTGCGCGGGGCCCGCGCCCAGGAGGAGGACCTGTGCCGCGGCGCGCTGCTGTACAGCTGCCTGCTGGAGGCGCCGGACTACTACGAGGCGCACCGGGCCTCCACCGACCTCCGGTACAGCCACCGGGTGATCGTCTCGCCGGCGGTGCCGGTGATCCGGGACGGGCGCGGCGAGCTGCTGGCACGGCCGTACCCGGTCACCTTCCTGACCTCACCCGCGCCCAACGCCGGTCAGCTGGAACGGCGTTCGGCCGGGACGGACGTCCGCGGCGTGCTCGCCGAGCGGGCCGTGCGGGTGCTCGCGGCGGCCGCCCGGCACGAGGTGCGCACCCTGGTGCTCGGTGCCTGGGGCTGCGGGGTGTTCCGCAACGACCCGGCGCAGGTCGCCGAGGCCTTCGAGGGGGCGCTGGCCCGGTACGGGGCGGCCTTCGAGCGGGTGGTGTTCGCGGTCTGGGACCGCTCGCCGGTCTCGGCGAACCGGGCCGCCTTCGAGGCCCGGTTCGGCCCGGCCGGCCGGTAGCCGGCCGCGCCCGGCCGGCGCCACTGCGCCCGGGCCGCGTTCTTCCGGGCCACTACGTCCGGGCTGCTTCTGCCCGGCTACTTCTTCCGGGCGCAGAGCGCCGTCGCGGCCGTGGACGCCGCCGCGACCACGCCGGTCACGGCGAAGACGGACGGCCAGGCGCCGATCTTCTTCGCCAGCGGGTGCGAGCCGCCGAAGGCCGCCACGTACAGGCCGGTCAGCGCCGCCGCGGTGCCGGTCCCCGCGGTCCGGCGCCACTGCGCGGCCGCCCCGGCGCCGGCCACCGCCAGCACCGCGCCGCCCAGTTCGCGCCGGCCGCTCCAGCGGGCGACTCCGTAACCGCCGACCAGACCGCTCGCCGCGGTCAGTGCGGCGGGCGCGGCGGCCGTGAGCACGTTCGGGACCTTCGCCATCGTCGACTCCACTCGTGGGGGCTGTGTCGGTCTTCCGACCATAACCCGGTGAACGAACGACGCTGCGGGGGCCTCCTACCGGAACGCCTCGGCGGGCGACTGCCCCGGTGCGGTGGCGGCCAGCCGGCGGGCGGCCTCCGCCGGGTCGAGCACCCGCTCCAGCCGCAGGTCGCCCGGGACCTCCTGGATGAACCGCCCGGCCGACCAGCTGCGCTCGTACGGCAGCGGCTCCAGCACCAGGGTGCGCACGCCGTCCACCACCGGGATGTCGCTCGGCGTCCCCTCGTTCCAGATCCAGGAGCCGTCCGGCGCGACCAGGTTGAAGGCGCCGGCGGCGATCACCCGGCGGCCGTCCAGGAACGCCGTCCGGGCCAGCGCCACCACCTCCGGGTCCTGCGGGGTGCCGGGCAGGTGGCCGCCGCCGACCAACACGTCGGCGAGCAGGGTGTGCAGCTGGAAGGTGTCGCTCAGGCCGGTCATCCGCAGCAGGTAGCCGGTGCCGGTGGGGCGGTCGAGCACCAGCAGCGGTTCGTCGTCCAGCACCAGCGCCAGGTGGACGAGGCCCTTGAAGTCGTGCTGCTCGCCCTGGTAGCGCTCGAACAGCTCCAGGATCACCTCGGTCACCCCCGAGGCGCGGGCCTCGGCCCGGACCTCGGCGTGCGCGTACACCGCCCAGGCCGCCTGCTGCCACAGGTGCAGCGTCCACCAGGCGACCACGGCCAGGTGCGCGTGCCAGTCGTCCAGGTGCGCCGGGTCGGCTATCCGCTCGTGCGCCTCGGCCGGATCGTCGTCCTCCGCGCTCGGCAGCGGGCCGCCGCCGGTGGCGACCCAGCGCCGCACCAGCAGCTGCGCGCCGGTCAGCGCCCCGCGCAGGCCGGCCAGCACCGGGCCGGAGCAGGCGACCGGGTCGGCGCCGTGCTCGACGCAGGCGCCCACCACCATGGCCAGGTGGGCGCGGGGGAACGGCGGGGCGTCCGGTAGCAGCGCGGCCAGCCGGGGGCCGGCCGTCACCCGCTCCGCCGGATCGGCCGCGCCGAACAGCCCGCCGACCGTGCCGAGGGCGGGCCCGAACCCCTCGTCGTCCCCGGCGGCGACCACGGCCTCCAGGGCGGCCACGGCATCGGTGAACGTGGGATGTTGACGGTGCGGCGGTATCTGCTCGGTGGACATTCGCCGCAGCATAGGGGGCCGGGTCCGTCCACCGGAAACGCCCCGCGCCCGGGCCCGGCCGGCCGTACCGGGCCCGCCCGGCCGCACCGGGCCTGTCGGTGTCCGGTGGCAGACTGCGACCGTGACTGACAGCACGACCGACTCCGCGATCACCGACGGCAGCTACCTCATCCGCAACGTCGGCAGCGGCCTGCTGCTGCGGGTCGCCGACGC
Source organism: Kitasatospora sp. NPDC056651 (assembly GCF_042792155.1). Classification (NCBI taxonomy): domain Bacteria; kingdom Bacillati; phylum Actinomycetota; class Actinomycetes; order Kitasatosporales; family Streptomycetaceae; genus Kitasatospora; species Kitasatospora sp. NPDC056651. Next base: position 100,612 of record NZ_JBHTWX010000003.1, read on the forward strand.
CTCCCGGCGCAGCGGCGCCCGGATCGTCCTCGGCGCGGACGACGGCACCGACGCCCAGCTCTGGCACCTCACCGCCGTCCACCCGGGCGGCGCGCTGTTCTTCATCGAGAACGCGGGCAGCGGCAAGCGCCTGGACGTCACCGGCGCCTCGACGGAGGACGGCGTCCGGATCCAGCAGTGGTCCGCGAACGCCTTCGGCGCCCAGGAGTGGCTGCTGGAGGCCCACGTCGACGCCCCGGGCACCTACACGGTCAGCAGCTTCATCAGCGGCAAGCCCCTGACGGCGGGTGAGCGCCCGGAGGCCGACGTCCACCAGTGGGAGGACGCCGACGCCCCGACCCAGTGGTGGCGCTTCGAGCGCAAGGCCTAGGAGGGCCCGGACAGGGTCGAGCCCCGGCTCACACCGAGAGGTTGGCGCGGACGGCGTCGAGTTCGGCCTCGGTGGCGCCGTGGTGGCGGAGGTAGCCGGGGACGGTGCCGTGGCGGTCGTGGATCCAGGCCAGGGAGGAGGCGAGGAGTTCGGCGCCGACCGGGCGGGAGAGGCGCTCGGCGCCGGCCTCGTCGATGTACGGGACGGGGCCCTTGTCCAGGCCGAGGCCGAGGTTGGAGAGCAGGAAGTCGGCGGTGATCTCGGCCTCGGAGGCGTCCAGCAGGGACTGGAGGACGGCGATGGTGAGGCCGGTGCGGTCCTTGCCGACGGCGCAGTGGACGACGGCTGCGGGCGACCGGGGTGCGGCGAGGCGGCGGACGACGGCGGCGAGCGAGGGGCCGGCGGTCTCGGCCATGAAGGGGTAGAGGGCGGCCTGGTCCTCGGGCCAGTACCGGCCGTCCCCGCGGTTGTCGGGCAGGGTCGGCAGGTTGAGGGTCTCGTGGTCGAGGTCGAACCGCTGGTCCGGCCAGGTGTCCAGCTCGAACGGGCTGCGCAGGTCGAACACCGTCCGCAGGCCGAGGGCCTTGAGCCGCCGGGCGCCCTCCTCGGTGAGGGTGTGGAACGACCCGGAGCGGTACAGCACGCCCCGGCGGAGGGCGCCGACCCCGCCCGCGTCACGGAAGTTGCGCACCCCGGGGATGTCGATGAAGGCATCGGTCATGGCCACCACGGTACGGGCGGGGGCGGGCCGGCGGAAGGAAACCGGAGGGGGCCGCTCGGTGGCGGGCCGACGCTGTCCGAAACCGGCTGTTCAGCGGCCGCCCGAGACCTCCAGGAACGCCCCCGTGGTGTACGAGGCCGCGGGGGAGAGCAGGAAGAGGATCGCCTCGGCGACCTCCTCCGGCTGCCCGCCGCGGCGCATCGGCAGGTTGGGCGCGACCCGGTCGACCCGGCCGGGCTCGCCGCCGAGCGCGTGGATGTCGGTGTGGATCAGCCCGGGCCGGACGGTGTTGACCCGGATGCCCTCGGCGGCGACCTCCAGGGCGAGGCCGCGGGTCATCGAGTCCACCGCGCCCTTGGCGGCCGCGTAGTCGACGTACTCGTTCGGCGAGCCGATCCGGGAGGCGGCCGAGCCGACGTTGACGATGGCGCCGCCGCGCCCGCCGTACCGGGTGGACATCCGGCGGACGGCCTGGGCCGCGCAGAGGAACGGGCCGGTGATGTTCGCGGCCCAGATCCGGTTCAGCCGGTCCTCGTCGATGTCCTCCAGCCGGCACTGCTTCTCCAGCGTGCCGGCGTTGTTCACCAGCCCGGTGAGCGGGCCGAGTTCGGCGTCCACGGTGGTGAACAGCCGCTCCACCTCGGGGGTGCGGGTGACGTCGGCGCGGACCGCCAGGGCGGTGCCGCCCTCGGCGCGGATCGCGTCCACGACCGCGGTGGCCGACGCCTCGTCGGTGCGGTAGTTGACGCAGACCCGGTGGCCGCGGCGGGCCGCGAGCAGGGCGGTGGCGGCACCGATGCCGCGCCCGGCGCCGGTGACGATCAGGACGTCGTCGGTGGTGGTGGTCGACATGGCCGGTACGCTACCCGCCCGCCCGGCGGGTCACGCCCGCCCGGCCGGTTGTGTCCGTCCGGCCGGTCGCGCCGCGGCCGCGGCGGCCCGCAGTGCGGCGATCCTCGGTGTGCGGCTCTTCGGCGAGTCGAGGCCGAAGCCGCGGGCGTCGCCGAGGTCGTCCCGGACGAACGCCTCGGTGCGGGCCACCGCGTCCCGCAGGGCGTCGCCGGGCGGGACGAAGGGCAGCAGGACGATCTCGGCCCGCTCGGTGTCGTACTCCCAGAGCCCGACGATCCGGCCGCGGTCCAGCACCACGTGGGTCTGCGGGTCGGCCTCGCCGCCGAAGACGCGCCCGGCCCGGCCGGCGGGCAGCGGGCGGGCGGCGTCGGCGGGGTCGAGCAGCCGGGGCAGCTCGCGGTGCAGCAGGTGGATGCCGTCGATGCCCGCCACCAGGGTGTGGTGCGGCTCGGCCGGCACCTCGAACCCGGCGAACTCCTCGGCGAGCCCGGGCGGCAGCAGCAGCTCCGAGCCGGGCGCGACCGGCACCAGCCCGGCCTCGGCGACGGCCCGGCGGGCGGTGGCGGCGGTGAAGCCGGAGAACCAGCGGAAGTGCCGGAGGGTGGCCGGGCCGGCCCAGGAGAAGTAGCGGCGGGCGAGGTCGACGGCGCCTCCGGCGACCGGCTGGTCCCAGCCGACGTAGCCGTAACGCTGCTGGTCCAGACGGCCGTTGACGGGCACCCGGCGGATCCGGCCGCGCGACTGCATCAGCCCGAGGGCGAGCGGCAGGGTGGTGGTGAGGCCGCGCTTGCGCCCCGGTTCGCCGAGCGGACGGACGGCGTCGCCGACCGCGTCGCGGATCGCGGCGGGCGTCAGCGGCTCGTCCTCGGACAGCACCCGCTCGACGGCCAGGCACAGCTTCTCCACCTCGTCCCGGCCGACCCCCAGGTGCTTGTCCGCCGCCGCCAGTTCACCCGCGGGGGCGGCCGCGCCGACGGCCAGGCCGAGCGCGAAGTCGGCGGCCGGCAGCACGTACGCGCAGCCGCGCGCGGCCGGCAGCTCGTGCACCTCCAGCCGGGCCACCGCCGCGTCCACCGCCGACCGGCCGAGCCCGGCCCGGGCGAACAGGCCCAGGTACGGCGCCGCGCCGCCCACCGATCGGGCCCAGCCGGTGGCGGCCAGCACCTCGGCGGCCGAGGCACCGGTGCGCGGGCCGTCCAGCCACTGCCGGTGCGACCACCAGGCGCGCAGCTTGTCGACGGGGGGATCGGGGTGAGGGTGGTGCTCCATGGGCCCAGTATCGGCGGCCGGTCGGGCCCCGGACCGGAATTCGCTCGCCGGGCGCGGCCCGCTCGGGCGAGGATGCGGTACCCGTCCGTACGTCCGAGGGGAGCCGCCCGTGCCCGCCGATCCCGCCGTCCCCGGCGCCGTCCCGCTCTCCGGTACCGTCCTGCTCTCCGGCGTCGTCGGCTCCACCGCGTACGGCTTCGCCCACGCCGGTTCGGACGTCGACCGGCTGGGCCTGTTCGCCGTCCCCACCGGGGAGTTGCACGGCCTCGACCGCCCGGCCGAGTCCCACGTCACCACGGAGCCCGACCTCACCCTGCACGAGGCCGCCAAGTGGTGCCGGCTGGCCCTGAACTGCAATCCGACCGCCTCCGAGCTGGTCTGGCTGCCGGACGACCTGTACGAGGTCCGCACCCCGCTCGGCGACGAACTCGTCGGTCTGCGCTCCTCCTTCCTCAGCGCCCCCGCCGTACGGAAGGCCTATCTCGGCTACGCCGACCAGCAGTTCCGCAAGCTGCTCACCCGCGACACCGCCGACCAGGCCACCCGCCGACGGGCCGCCAAGCACGCCCGGCACCTGGTCCGGCTGGTCGTGCAGGCCGTCCGCCTGCACGAGACCGGCCGCAACCTGGTCCGGCTGCCCGACCCCGAACGCATCCGCGACCTCGGCGAACGCATCGCCGACCGCCCCGCCCTCGCCGAACCCCTGCTCGCCGACGCCGCCGACCGCCTCGCCCGCCCGGGGGCCCTGCCCGCCGCCCCGGACCGGCGCCCGGCCGAGGACTGGCTCCGCCGCGTCCGCGCCGCCCACTACACCCCGCCTCAAGGCCCGCTGCACGCCCCCGGCACGCCACGCAATCCACTGGCGGAGCCCTGGGGCCCACCGGGTAGGATCGCCGTGGCCCTCCCACCCGGAACCCCGGCGCGTGAGGGCCGCGGGCCACTAGCTCAATTGGCAGAGCTGCGGACTTTTAATCCGTAGGTTCAGGGTTCGAGCCCCTGGTGGCCCACCGTGGTTCGGGCAGCACCCCGGTCGTCGTGGACGCCGGGGTGCTGTCGCGTTTCCGGGCGCATGCGCGGCGTATGCACGACGCGGGCCGGTGCGGGGCGGTGCGGGGCCGGCTACCGGCGGGGGCGCCAGAGGCCGTAGAGACCGGCGCCGACGCTGGTGATGACCGAGAACCCGCCGCTGCCCGCCGTCAGGTAGACCCCGGTGGCGATCACCAGGAGGGTGACCAGGGCGATCAGGTCCAGCGTCCGGAGCCGGGCCGGGGCCGGGGCCGAGGTCGGCCCGGTCGGGGTCGGGGTCGGGGTCGGCCCGCTCGCCGGAGCGTCCCGTTCGAGGGCTCGCGGGGCGTCGGCCGCGGGGCCGGTGCCGGGCGGAGCGGGGAGGGGGTCGGTGTGCTTGTCCGTCATGCTCCGAGCCGACCAGAGCTGCCGCTCCGGACCCAGCCCGCCGTACGACCCCGCCGGTTCCCGGACGCGGGGCCCGGACATCGGACGGCGGGGTGGCGTTCTCGAACGACGGGCCCGTCGGCGGGCGTTCAAGAACGTTCAGGGACGTCCGCGCTCGTTCGAAGTACGCTGGATCGGAAGCGAATTGATGATTCATCGACGAGGAGAACCGTGGCAGACCGACCGGCGGGGCCCGACCCGGAGGATCTCGCGGCCGCCGCCGCGTACGACGAGCGGTTCGCCGCCTTCGTGGACGACCTGAACCGGCTGCACATCGAGTACGGCGCCCGCTCGTACGGCGACATCTGCGCTGCCGCCCAGGTCTTCAAACTGACCAAGGCCGGGCTCGCCGACCTCCTGACCGGCAAACGGCTGCCCTCGGTGGACTTCCTGGTGGAGTTCGTCCGCGTGGTCAGCAATCCCGTGCCGGCCGACGCCTCGCAGCCGCGCGGCCACAAGGCCAACCCCGAGCTGATCGACCACTGGCGCCGCCGGTGGGTCGACCTCCGGACGCTCAACCGGCAGGTCCAGTCCCCGCTGGGCCGCATCCGCAACGCCACCAGGCTGATGGTCGAGGAGGCGGCCCGGACGGCGGAGGGGACGATCGCGGCGGCCGAGGAGGACGCGCGGCAGGTGGGCTCCCGCGCGGAGGCGGAGGCGGCGGTCGTCCTGGAGGCCGGTCGGGAGCAGGCCACCCGGCTGGTGGAGGCCGCTCGGGAACAGGCCGCCCGGCTGGTGGAGGAGGCCCGGGAGCAGGCCGCCTTCCTCCGGGGGGAGGCCAACCTGCACGCGCACGACGTGCGGTCGGAGGCGGACCTCGATTCCCGTCACCTTCGGTCGGAGGCGGAGCGGGCCCGGGCGGAGGCCACCCGGGTCGCGGTGGCCCGCACCGCCGAGGCCGACCGCCGACTGCGTGCGGCGACGCGGGAGGCGGAGACCATCCGGCAGGCGGCGCACGCCGAGGCGCAGGAGATCGTGGACGAAGGCCGCCGGGTGAGCCGCCTGCGGACGCCCGCGGCGCTGCGGGAGCTCCGGGAGGCGGCGGAGAAGATCATCGGAACGCGGCTGCCCGAGTTGATCCGGACGATCACCAGCGGCGACCTCCGCGAGCTGGATGCCCTGACTCTCCCGTCCGTCGGCCTCCATGGCCGCGACGACGTGGGGCGGTTGGCCCGGTGCGTCGACACGCTCCATCGTGAGCTCGGGACCCTTGCCGTCGAGCAGGCCCTGCTGCGCGGCAGCACCACCGAGGTGTGCATCGATCTGTCGCGCCGCACCAGCGGCCTGATTCACCGGCAGCTCCAGCTCCTTGAGGAGATGGAGCGCCACGAGGCCGCCCGCGACCAGCTGGCCGGTCTGTTCCAGCTGGACCACCTGGCCACCCGGATGCGCCGCTACTGCGAGAACCTCCTCGTCCTCGCGGGGGCGGATCCGGGCCGTCGCCGTGCCGGCTCCGCCCCGCTGGTCGACGCGATCCGCGCCGCCGCCTCCGAGGTGGAGCAGTACGAGCGCATCGAGCTCGCCGCCGTCCCGTCGGTCGAGGTCGCCGGCCGCGTCGTCAACGACCTCGTCCATCTGCTCGCCGAGCTGCTGGAGAACGCAGCCACGTTCTCCCACCCGCAGACCCGCGTCCGGGTCACCGGCCACGCGCTGCCGGACGGCCGCGTGCTGGTCGAGATCCACGACACCGGCATCGGTCTGAGCCCCGACGACCTCACCGACATCAACGAGCACCTCGCCGAACCCCCGACGGTGGACGTCACGGTCGCCGGCCGCTTGGGCCTGTTCGTGGTCGGCCGCCTGTCGCTGCGCCACGGCGTCCGGGTCCAGCTGCGCCCCAGCGACACCGGCGGCACCACCGCGCTGGTCATGCTCCCGGCGTCGTCGCTGGTGCGCCCCGTCGGCGGAGCACCCGGGGACGGCGCGGCCGCCCGGGAGCCCGGCGAGGGGACCGGCACCGGGCCGGCGCCGGTCGGGTCGTAGGGGCGTCGCTCCCCGGCCGGTCGACAGCTCCCGTCGTGTGGACGGAGCGACACCGTGGCGCCCGCCCCGGACCGGACCGGAGGGCGGGTCCCGAGTGGCGCGGGAGCGTTGAAGTGGCGTAAGTCACACCGGAATCCATCGGTTTCGGGTGTTCTGCCTGGGTGTCATCCGTTGATCGGTGGGGTTGCCTGCGGACCGGAGGTCGGTGATCGCGTTGGGCCTAAATATGATCGGAAGTCGCGATCGTCGATAGGGCTGACGGTCGTATGTGCAACCTGGGAACGGCACGAACCGTCTCCCTGTGTGCGGTGCGCCGGATCGTCAGGGGCGTCGCTTCCGTCGGTGAAAGGTACGCGCATGTCAGGTCAGTGGGGCGAGGGCCCGGCTCGGGGCGAGGACGCGCCCGGTGCGCCCACGACCGGAGGCGCGAAGGACAGCGGTGCCGTGCCGCCCCAGCGTTCCGGCGGCCGGGCGGAGGCCCGCCGCGCCGGCCAGGGCAAGGGCGGCCGTGGCAGCGGCGGTGGCGGTGGCGGTGGCGGCAAGGCGGAGGCGGGCGGTGGCCGGGCGGCCGCGCGCAAGGGTGCCAAGCCCAAGAAGAACATGAAGAAGATCGTCGCCTGGTCGACGGCGGGCGTGCTGGTGGGCCTGGCCGGCGTCGGCGGCGCGATCTACCTCAAGCTGAACGCCAACATCAAGTCCTTCGACGGCGACGCGATAGCCCGCAACCGCCCGCCGGAGGCGCAGGCCGACGCGGACGGCAACAAGCCGGTCAACGTGCTGCTGATCGGTTCGGACAGCCGCGGCAAGAACAACTCCGACCTCGGCGGCGGCGAGGACGGCGGCGCGCGCTCGGACACCACGATCCTGCTGCACGTCTACGCCGACCACAAGCACGCGGTGGGCATCTCGATCCCGCGCAACGCGATGGTCCAGATGCCGTCCTGCAAGCTGCCCAACGGGAAGTGGACCAAGGGGGGGAACACCGACCTGTTCAACGCGGCCTTCTCGATGGGCGGCAGCGACGACGGCAATCCGGCCTGCACCCAGAACACCGTGGAGAAGGTCACCGGCATCCGGGTCGACCACACCCTGGTGGTCGACTTCAACGGCTTCGCGTCGATGACCAAGGCCGTGGGCGGCGTGGACATCTGCCTGCCGAAGCCGATCTACGAGGGGGACATCAACCCCAAGCTGCCCAAGAAGGGCGACATGGTCCTGCCGCAGGGCAAGCAGACGGTCGAGGGCCAGCAGGCGCTCGACTACGTCCGGCTGCGGCACGGCATCGGCGACGGCTCGGACATCGGCCGGATGATGCGCCAGCAGGCGTTCCTGAGCTCGCTCGCCACCAAGATCAAGAAGGAGGGGATGAACCCCACCACCCTCCTTCCGCTGGCCGACGCCGCCACCAAGTCGCTGACCGTCGACCCGGGTCTGGACTCGGCGGACAAGCTGCTGTCCTTCGGCCTGTCGCTGAAGAACATCGACATGCACAACCTCAAGTTCGTGACGGCGCCCTGGCGTTACCGGACCCAGGACAAGAACATCGACCTGGTCGAGGCGGACGCCAACAAGCTCTGGGAGACCCTCAAGGCCGACCAGACCATCGACGGCCAGAACGCCACCGGCCAGCAGCCCGACGCCCCGGCCGGCGGTACCGGCGCGGCCCCGGCGCAGCCCGCGCCGCCCACCACCCCGCCCGCCCCGGCCGGGGACGCCGCCAACGCCGCGATCAGGGTGGCGGTCTACAACGGGACGCTCGCCAACGGCCTGGCGGGCAAGGCGACCGAGCTGCTGAAGGGTGCCAAGTTCACCGCCAGCACGGCCGGCCAGGCGATGAGCACCAAGTACAAGACCACCACGATCGAGTACGGCTCCGGGCAGAAGGCGAACGCCGAGAAGGTCGCCGAACTGTTCCCGGGCGCCAGCCTGGAGTCCAGCGGCTCGCGGGGCATCTCGGTGATCGTCGGCCAGGACTACGCGGCCACGGCGGGCCCGGCCTCCGGCGCGCCCGCCGGCGGAGCTCCGGCCACCCCAGGGGTCCAGACGCCCCCGCAGCCGCTGCCGACCACCATCACCAACGACGCCCGCTCGGCGGACGACGACATCTGCGCGAACACCAGCTACGGCAGCGGCGGCTGACCGCGGCCGCCGTACGGCAGCACGGGGACGACCCCCGGGCCCGCGCCCTCCGGGGCGCGCGGGCCCGGGGGTCGTGCCATGGTGGGCCGGGAGGGGACCGCACGTGCCCGCGGTCACCGCGAAAGGCGGACCCCATGCCCGAGATCGCCCTCCAGCTCGACATCGCCGCGCCCCGGGAGGTGGTGCTGGCCGCGCTCACCACGCACGACGGGCTGACCGCCTGGTGGACCACCGCCGTGGACCGGGACGGGGAGGTGCTGCTGTTCGACTTCCCCGACGTCCCGGAGCCGTTCCGGCTGCGGGTGGAGCGGGCCGACCGGGACCGGGTGGTGTGGACCAACGCGGGATCCTTCCCGCCGCACTGGGCCGGCACCTGGATCAGCTGGGAACTGGCGGACCAGCCCGCGCCACCCGGCCGGCCCGTCGCGCCGGACCGGCCCGAGACGTCCGACCACTCCGCGCCGTCCGAGCGCACCCGGCTGCTGTTCCGGCACGGCGGCTGGCAGCCGGGCAGCGAGGACGGCGTCCCGGCGGTGGCCGGCACCTGGGCCGAACTGCTGGTCCGGCTCAAGGACTACGCCCAGAGCGGCAAGGTGCAGCCGTACTTCGTCACCGCGCACCGCCACGACGGCCCGTGAAGCACCGGCCCGCGCCCGGTCCGCACCCGCGTCCGGATCCGGGCCCGGCGTCCGGTGCCGGTCCGGCCGCCGGGTCGTCGGCCGGGTCGCCCGCCAGGGCGCCGTCCGGTGGCGGGATCGCGGTGGCGGGCCGATGGTGGCGGTGTACCGCCGTCGTCCCGGCCGGTGCCGGACCCCGCACGGCCCGGCCGGTCCGGCGACCCGACGGCCCGACCGGTGCGACGGCCCCGACCCGATCCGAGGGCCCGACCGCCCCGACCACCACAGCCGGCCACCACCGCCTCCGGGAGGCCCAGCAATGCCCGTAGTCACCGATCCGTACAAGCCCGGCACTCCGTGCTGGGTCGACCTGATGGCGAGCGACCAGCAGGCCGCGCTCGACTTCTACCGCGACCTGTTCGGCTGGCAGGGCAAGGTCGGCCCGGCCGATTTCGGCGGCTACGCCGTGTGCACGCTCAACGGCAGGCCGGTCGCCGGGATCATGGCGCAGATGGCGCCCGAGGGGCAGCCGACGCCGCCGGTCGCCTGGACCACCTACCTCGCCTCGGACGACGCCGACGCGTCCCGGACGTCCATCACCGAGGCCGGCGGCACCGTCCTGTACGACCCGATGGACGTCGGCACGATCGGCCGGATGCTGGTCGCCGCCGACCCGACCGGCGCGGTGTTCGGCGTCTGGCAGGCGCTGGACTTCATCGGCGCGGGGGTGGTCAACGAGCCCGGCGCGCTGGTCTGGAACGAGCTCAACACCGCCGACACCGACACGGCCGGCCGCTTCTACCAGCCCGCCCTGGGGCTGCGTCCGGCCACCATCCAGGGCATGGACGGCTACTTCTCGCTCAACGTCGGCGACCGCACGGTGGGCGGCATGCAGGCGGTCCCGAAGTACCTGGCACCCGGCACCCCCTCGCACTGGATGACGTACTTCCTGGTCGATGACGCCGACTCCACGGTGGACGCCCTGGTCAAGGCCGGAGGCTCGGTGATCCAGCCGCCGTTCGACATGCAGGCCGGCCGGATGGCCGTGGTCAACGACCCGCAGGGCGCGGTCTTCGCCATGATCCAGTCGCCCGAGGCGCAGATGCCCGACTCCCCGTAGCCGCGCCAGGCCCGCCAGGCCCGCCAGGCCCGCCAGGCCCGTCCGGCCCGCCCTGCCCGGCGGCGCCCGGGCCCGGCCGGGCGGCCGGAAGCCGCCCTTCCCGCGACGCGCCGCCGGGAATGGGCGGCATCCCCCGCCTTCCCGGGTAAGACTGCACCCATGCTGGGGCTACCGGACGACATCCGTGCTTTCCTCTTCGACCTCGACGGGGTGCTCACCCAGACCGCGAAGGTGCACGCCGCGGCCTGGAAGGACGCCTTCGACGCCTTCCTGCGTGCCGAAGCCGCCCGCACCGGTGGGCAGTTCGTCCCCTTCGACGACGTCACCGACTACGACACCTACGTGGACGGCCGCCCGCGGCTGGACGGCACCCGCGCCTTCCTGCTCAGCCGGGGCATCGAACTGCCCGAGGGCGCCCCGGACGATCCGCCCAACTCCCGTACGGTGCAAGGGATCAGCCGGGCCAAGAACGACACCGTGCTGCGGCTGATCCGGGAGCAGGGCGTCCAGCCGTACCAGGGCTCGGTCGACTACGTGCACCGGCTGCGCGCGGCCGGGCTGCCGAGCGCGGTGGTGTCCTCCAGCGCCAACTGCCGCGACGTGCTGCGGGCGGCCGGCATCGAGGAGCTGTTCGAGGTGATCGTGGACGGCAACGTCGCCAAGGCCGAGGGCCTGCCCGGCAAGCCCGCCCCCGACACCTACCTGTACGCCGCCCGCGCCCTCGGCGTCGAGCCGGCCCACGCCGCGGTCTTCGAGGACGCGCTCGCCGGGGTCGCCTCCGGCCGGGCCGGCGGCTTCGGCGCGGTGGTCGGGGTGGACCGCGTCGGCCAGGCGGCCGAACTGCGCCGGGACGGCGCCACCCTGGTCGTCCAGGACCTCTCCGAGCTGCTGGGGGAGCGGGCGTGAGCGAGCGCGGCGAGCGGGCGATCGAGAGGCGCGCGTGGGTGAATGCCCCCGCCGAGTGCAGCGAGGTGGGCGCATGAGTCCCTCGGACAACTTCACGATCGACCCCTGGCAGATCACCGAGCACGGCCTGGACCTGGCCTCGCTGGCCCGCGCCGAGTCCGTCTTCGCGCTCTCCAACGGGCACATCGGCCTGCGCGCCAACCTGGACGAGGGAGAGCCGCACGGCCTGCCCGGCACCTACCTCAACGGTGTCTTCGAGTTGCGCCCGCTGCCGTACGGCGAGGGCGGCTACGGCTATCCGGAGTCCAGCCAGAGCGTCATCAACGTGACCAACGGCAAGATCATCCGGCTGCTGGTGGACGACGAGCCCTTCGACCTGCGCTACGGCGAACTCGTCAGCCACAAGCGCTGGTTGGACTTCCGCGAGGGACTGCTGCACCGCGAGGCCGAGTGGACCTCCCCGGCCGGGCGGACGATCAGGGTGCGCTCCTCCCGGCTGGTCTCGCTCACCCAGCGCGCGATCGCCGCCGTCGAGTACAGCGTCGAGGCGGTGGACGGCCCGGTGCGGATCGTGCTCCAGTCCGAGCTGGTCGCCAACGAACAGCTGCCCGGCAGCCCCGAGGGGGACCCGCGGGCGGCCGCCGTGCTGGAGGCGCCGCTGCACCCCGAGGCGCACCACGCCACTGACACCAAGGCCGTCCTGGTGCACCGCACCCGCTACAGCGGCATCCGGGTCGCGGCCGGGATGGACCACGTCATCGACGGCCCCGAGGAGTCCGACACCGTCGCCGAGTCCGAGTCCGACCACTGCCGGATCAGCATCACCACCGTGCTCAAGGCCGGACAGCGGCTGCGGCTGACCAAGTTCATGGCCTACGGCTGGTCCGGCACCCGCTCGCTGCCCGCCGTCCGGGACCAGGTGGAGGCCGCGCTGACCGCCGCCCGCTACACCGGGTGGGACGGGCTGATCGCCGAACAGGCGGAATTCCTCAAGGAGTTCTGGGAGACCAGCGACATCGAGATCGAGGGCGACGTCGAACTCCAGCAGGCCGTCCGGTTCGCCGTCTTCCACGTCCTCCAGGCCGGCGCCCGCAGCGAGGAACGGGCCATCCCCGCCAAGGGCCTGACCGGGCCCGGCTACGACGGCCACAGCTTCTGGGACACCGAGACCTTCGTGCTGCCGGTGCTCACCTACTGCCTGCCCGCCGCCGTCAACCAGGCGCTGCGCTGGCGGCACACCACCCTGCCGCTGGCCCGCGAGCGGGCGGTCCAACTCGGCCTGTCCGGCGCGGTGTTCCCGTGGCGGACGATCCGCGGCGAGGAGTGCTCCGGGTACTGGCCGGCCGGCACCGCGGCCTTCCACATCGGCGCCGACATCGCCGCCGCCGTCGCCCGCTACGTCCGGGCCACCGGGGACGAGGAGTTCGAGCGCGAGTACGGGCTCGAACTCCTCGTCGAGACCGCCCGGATGTGGCGCTCCCTCGGCCACCACGACGTGGCCGGGAAGTTCCGCATCGAAGGCGTCACCGGCCCGGACGAGTACAGCGCCGTCGCGGACAACAACGTCTTCACCAACCTGATGGCGCAGACCAACCTGCGCGCCGCCGCCGAGGCCGCCGTCCGCCACCCGCACGAGGCCGCCCTGCTCGGCGTGGACACCGAGGAGACCGCCGCCTGGCGCGACGCGGCCGGCGCGATGTACATCCCGTACGACGAGGCCCTCGGCGTCCACCCGCAGGCCGACGACTTCACCCACCACCAGGTCTGGGACTTCGAGCACACCCCGCCCGGGAACTACCCGCTGCTGCTCCACTACCCGTACTTCGACCTGTACCGCAAGCAGGTGGTCAAGCAGGCCGACCTGGTGCTCGCCATGCAGGTGCGCGGAGACGCCTTCACCGACGAGCAGAAGGCCCGCAACTTCGCCTACTACGAGCGGCTGACCGTCCGGGACTCCTCGCTCTCCGCCTGCACCCAGGCGGTCATCGCCGCCGAGGTCGGCCAGCTGGACCTCGCGTACGACTACACCGCCGAAGCCGCCCTGATGGACCTGCACGACCTCGGCGGCAACACCCGCGACGGCCTGCACATGGCCTCGCTCGCCGGGGCCTGCATCGCCCTGGTGGCCGGCTTCGGCGGGCTGCGCGACCACAGCGACTCGCTCTCGTTCCGGCCCCGGCTGCCGCCCGGGCTGATGCGGCTGAGCTTCTCGCTGCTGGTGCGCGGACACCTGCTCGGCGTCCGGATCAGCCACGACGGGACGACCTACACGCTGCGCCGCGGCGACATCCTCCACCTGCGGCACGACGGCGAGGCGGTGCAGGTCAAGGCCGGCTCCCCGGTCACCCTGCCGACCACCGTCCCGCCCGCCCAGGAGCGGGCCGCCCAGCCCCCGGGCCGCGAACCGGCCCGCCGCCAGCCCCAGGCCGGCCTGGTGGCGGGCAAGCTCGGCCAGCAGGACCACCTGGCGGCGGAGTAGGCCGCACCCCCGTCACTCCTTCGGCCCACCCCGGCTGCACCCGCCCCGGCCGCGGCGGAGGGTACAGGTGTCCCGTGGCGACCGAAGGAGCGCAGCCGTGGCGAGCGTGGCGGAACAGCTGGTGGAGGTGCTCCGGCAGGCCGGGGTGGAGCGGGTCTACGGCGTCGTCGGCGACAGCCTCAACCCGGTCGTGGACGCGATCCGCCGGGCCGACGGCATCGCCTGGGTGCACGTGCGCAACGAGGAGGCCGGCGCCTTCGCGGCCGCCGCCGAGGCCGAGCTCTCCGGCCGGCTCGCGGTCTGCGCCGGCTCCTGCGGCCCCGGGAACACCCACCTGATCCAGGGCCTGTACGACGCCCAGCGCAGCGGCCTGCCGGTGCTCGCGCTGGCCTCGCACATCCCGTCCGGGCAGATCGGCACCGGCTTCTTCCAGGAGACCCACCCCGAGCGGGTGTTCACCGACTGCAGCAACTGGTGCGAGATGCTCTCCACCCCCGCCCAGCTGCCCCGGCTGCTGCGGGTCGCCATCCAGCACGCGCTCGGCTCGCACGGCGTCTCGGTGCTCGCCTTCCCCGGGGACGTCGCCGCGCTGTCCGCCACGGCTCCCACCGGAAGCAGCCACTTCCTCACCGAGCAGGCCGTGGCCGCGCCGCCCTGGTCCCAGGTCCAGGAGCTGGCCCGGCTGCTCAACGCGGCCCGCAAGGTGGTGCTGTTCTGCGGGGCCGGGGTGCGCGGGGCGCACGCCGAGGTGATGGAGGCCGCGCAGGCCCTGAACGCGCCGGTCGGCCACTCCCTGCGCGGCAAGGAGTGGATCCAGTTCGACAACCCGTACGACGTGGGGATGAGCGGCCTGCTCGGCTACGGGGCCTGCCACGAGGCGCTGCACTCCGCCGACCTGGTGCTGCTGCTCGGCACCGACTTCCCGTACGACTCCTTCCTGCCGCAGGCGCACACCGTCCAGGTCGACCACGACGCCACCCGGCTCGGCCGCCGCACCGCGCTGGACCTGGCCGTCCACGGCGACGTGGCCGCCACCCTGCGGGCCGTGCTGCCGCTGCTGGACGCCAAGCACGACCGTGCCTTCCTGGACGGCATGCTGCGCAAGCACTGCCGGTCGCTGGAGGACGTGATCGGCGCGTACACCCGGGACATCGAGAAGCACCTGCCGATCCACCCCGAGTACGTCGCCGCGGTGCTGGACGAGGTGGCCGCCGAGGACGCGGTCTTCACCGTGGACACCGGCATGAACAACGTCTGGGCCGCCCGCTACCTCCAGCCCAACGGACGCCGCCGGGTGATCGGCTCCTTCCTGCACGGCTCGATGGCCAACGCCCTCCCGCACGCGATCGGCGCCCAGCTCGCCTGTCCGGGGCGGCAGGTGGTCGCGATGGCGGGCGACGGCGGGATCGGCATGCTGCTCGGCGAGCTGCTCACGGTGGCCAAGCACCGGCTGCCGGTGAAGACGGTGGTGTTCAACAACGGCGCGCTCGGCATGATCAAGCTGGAGATGCTGGTCTCGGGCTATCCGGAGTCCGAGATCGACAACGGGGACGTGGACTACGCCGGGATCGCCCGGGCGATGGGGATCCAGGCGAAGCGGGTGACCGAGCCCGCCCGGGTCCGGGAGGCGCTGGCGGAGGCGCTGGAGCGGCCGGGCCCGGCCCTGGTGGACGTGGTCACCGATCCCAACGCGCTGTCCATCCCGCCGCGCATCACCGCCGCCCAGCTGAAGGGCTTCGCGCTGGCGGCGAGCAGGACGGTGCTCTCGGGCGGCGTCGGGCGGATGGTCGACCTGGCCCGGAGCAATCTGCGGAACATCCCGCGGCCGTGAGCGCGGAGCATGGGCCGAAGGTCCCCGGTCTTTGCCACTGAGGCAAATTCCTTGCCCGGGTGGCACGGCGGGTGTCCACTGGACACATGACCAGCAGCTCCACCGGTGCCGCCGCCGCAGGCGAACAGCTCGACGACCAGGAGGTCGCCGGCCTCGCCGCCCGCCTTCGCGAGCACCGGCTCAGCAGTCGCCTCACACTGGAGGTGGCGGCCGGGCGGGTCGGGCTCTCCCCAGCCTATCTGTCCCGGCTGGAGACCGGCCGCCGGCAGCCGTCGCTGCCCGTCCTGCTCGGGCTCGCCCGCGCGTACGGGACCTCGGTCTCCGGCCTGCTCGGCGAGACCCTGGCCGAGCCCGACCCGATCGTCCGGGGCGGCGACATCGAGCCCGGCCGGGCCGGTGGCTGGGGCTACCGCCGGGCCGGAGCCCCGGGCCGCGCCATGCAGGCCCTGCGGGTGCACGTCCCGCCGGGCGTCCAGGACACGGTGGTCCGGGTCCACCCGGGCGAGGAGTGGCTGTACGTCCTGAAGGGCGCGCTGCGGGTCACCCTCGGGGACCGTGTCCACCACCTCGGCGTGGGCGACTCCGCCCACTACGACTCGCTCACCCCGCACTGCATCGCCGCCGAGTCGGACACCGGCGTCGAGCTGCTCTTCGTCCACACCCTGTTGCAGAGCCCCGGCGGCGAACTCTGCCTCGGCGGCGGCCCCGCCGCCGTTCACTGAGCCGCCGTCAGAACACCCCGGAGGAGATCACCATGGCCGATCCCACCACCACCATCGCCCCCGACACTCCGGCCGGCCCGAAGACCATGGACGCCGGCAAGTGGGCCAACAAGCGGATCTACCTCCGCCTGCTGATCTACACCGTCGGAGGCCACGCCTTCGCCGGCTTCATCATCCTCCTGTTCGAACTCGGCAGCCGCAACAAGTAGCCCAAGCCCCCGAACGCCCGCCTCCCACCCCCGGGGGAGGCGGGCGTCCGGCGTTTCCGGCTTCCGGTACGGCAGTGGGCAGAGGCGCCGGAGTGCCGCGGGGAAGGCGGGGCCGCCCGCTCACGCCTCGCGCAGCAGGCCGCAGAGGGCCTGGACCGCCGCCGGGAAGGCGTGGTCGGGCGGGGTGGCGTAGCCGATGACGAGGGCGGGCGGGGCGCCGGCGGGCGCCGGGCCGGTGGCGCGGTGCCAGCCCAGGCCGCCCAGGGCGAGGCCGGCCCGCTCGGCGCGGGCGAGGAGCTCGGACTCGGGGGCGGAGCCGGGCGGCAGCTGGAGGACCGCGTGCAGGCCGGCCGCGATGCCGGTGACCCGGACGTGCGGGGCGTGCTCGGCGAGCGCCGCCACCAGCTGGTCGCGCCGGCGCCGGTAGTGCAGGCGGCAGCGCCGCACGTGGCGGTCGTACGTGCCGGAGGTGATCAGCTCGGTCAGCGTCAGCTGGTCCAGCACCGGGGACATCGTGTCGGCCAGCGACTTCAGCCGGGCGACCGGCTCGACCAGCGCGTCGGGCAGCGCCAGCCAGGCCAGCCGCAGGCCCGGCGCGAGGCTCTTGGCGGTCGTCCCGGCGTACACCACCCGTTCCGGGTCCAGTGCCTGCATCGCGCCGAGCGGCTGCCGGTCGTAGCGGAACTCGCCGTCGTAGTCGTCCTCGATGACGTACCGGTCCTGCTCCCGCGCCCACCGCACCGCCTCCGCCCGCCGCTCGGCGGACAGCGCCGCGCCGGTGGGGTACTGGTGGGCCGGGGTGAGCAGGACGGCGCCGGCCCGGGCGTCGATCCGGTCGACGAGGGCGCCGTCCGCGTCCAGCGGCACCGGCACGGTGGCGAGTCCGGCGGCCCGGACGGTCGCGTGCTGCGGCGGCAGCCCGTACTCCTCGACGGCCAGCGAGCGGGCGCCGCGGTCCCGCAGGGCCGCGCAGACCAGGCCGAGGCCCTGGGTGACGCCGGTGCAGACGAGCAGGTGGTCGGGGTCGGTGCGGACGCCGCGGACCCGGGCCAGGTAGTGGGTGAGCGCCTGCCGCAGTTCGATCCGGCCGAGCGGGCTGCCGTAGTCGAGGACCTCGTGCGGCGCGGTGGCGAGGGCGCGGCGGGCGGCGGCGAGCCAGGCGGTGCGGGGGAAGAGCGACAGGTCGGGCCGCCCGGACGTCAGGTCGTGGCGGGCGCTGGGCCGCCTGGCCGGCGGCCGGGACGGCCGTACGGCGGGCGAGGGCACGGTCCGCCGGGCGACGGTGGTGCCGGAGCCCTGCCGGGAGCTGAGCCAGCCCTCCGCGGTGAGCTGGCCGTACGCCTCGACCACGGTGTTGCGGGCGATCCCGAGGTCCTCGCCGAGCGCCCGGGAGGACGGCAGCCGGGTGCCGGGGGCGAGCCGCCCGTCCTGGACGGCCTCGCGCAGCGCGTCCTCCAGGGCGGCCCGCAGCCCGGCGCCGGCGGCCCGCCGCCCGGTGAGGTCCAGGTGCAGGTCGCCGCCGAAGGTGGTCCAGGAGGTGCTCACGGCCCCATTCTCCCGTGGCGCGGAGCGGTGCCGGGGCGGGGCGCGGGGCCGTTGGCGCGGCCACCACGCTTCCTCCACACGGTGTTTCCCGGCGGTTCCCGGGCCGCTGTCGCACTCGCGCGCTACGGTGCCGCCCATGGCGAACTTTGTGCTGGTGGCGGGTGCTTGGCTGGGTTCCTGGGCGTGGGACGAGGTGGTGGCGGAGCTGCGGGGCGCCGGGCACGGGGCGTACCCGCTGACGCTCTCCGGGCTCGCGGAGAAGCGCGGCGCGCCCGCCGGGCAGCAGGCGCACGTGGCGGACGTCGTCGCCGAGGTGGAGCGGCTGGACCTGCGCGAGGTGGTGCTGGTCGGGCACAGCTACTCGGGCATCCCGGTGGGGCAGGCCGCCGAGCGGATCGGTGACCGGCTGGCCGGGCTGGTCCTGGTGGACGCCAACGTGCCGGTGCCGGGGGAGTCCTTCGCCGACCAGCTGCCGGAGCCGGCCGCGCTGCGGGCCGACCTCGCCGCGCACGGGGGCTGGTGGCCGCCGCTGCCGCCGGCCGAGTTCGCCGAACAGGGGCTGACGGTCGGGCAGATCAACCGGATCGTGGCCGGGGCGACCCCGCACCCGGGTCCGTCGCTGACCGAACCGGCTGTCCTGGAGGGCTCGTTGGCCGCGCTCCCGGCGGTGTACGTGAAGTGCCTGATGGACTGGCCGGAGCCGCCGCCGGTGGTCGCCGGGCTGGTCTCGGCCGGCCACTGGCGGCTGGTGGAGCTGGACACCGGGCACTGGCCGATGTTCTCCTGCCCGGCCGAACTCGCCCGGGTCCTGGCCGGGTCGGTCCGGATGGCTCAGAGCGACAGGTAGACCGCGCTGCCGACGCCGGCCAGGAAGCAGTAGACCGCGAACGGCGTCAGGCTGCGGGTCTCGAAGTACTTGGTGAGGAACCGCACCGAGACGTAGCCGGCCACGAAGGCGGCGACGCTGCCCGCGAGGACCGGGCCGAGCACTCCGGAGTTCTCGGGCTTGAACAGCTCGGGCACCTTCAGCGCCGAGGCGGCCAGGATGACCGGGGTGGCGAGCAGGAAGGAGAACCGGGCGGCGTCCTCGTGGTGCAGGCCGCGCAGGACGCCGGCGCTCATGGTGACGCCGGAGCGGCTGATGCCGGGGAACAGCGCGAGGATCTGGGCGGCGCCGATCCAGGGGCCCTGTCCGAAGCTCAGCCTGGTCAGTCGCTGGTCGGAGGCGATCGCCGGGTCCAGGCCCGGTTCGTCGGCGGGGGCGGCGTGCCCGCCGCGGCCGGCCCGGCGGCGCCCGGTGCCGCCGCGCTTGAGCCGCTCGGCGCCGAGCAGCACGAGTCCGTTGAGGGCGAGGAAGACCGCCGCCGGGACGGGCTTGCCGAGCGCGTTGCGCAGCGCCTTCTCCAGGGCGAGGCCGGCCACGCCGACCGGGATGGTGGAGAGGATGAGCAGCCAGGCGAGCTTCTCGTTGCGGGTCTCCACCCGGCGGTGCCGGATCGAGCCGATCAGCCCGTCGATCACCCGGACCCAGTCCTTGCGGAAGTAGACCACCAGCGCGAGGGCGGTGGCCAGGTGCAGGGCGACCAGGGCGGCGAGGTAGGAGGAGCCCTCGGCGGTCATGTCGAGGTCGTGCTGGACCTTCCCGCCGAGCAGGGCGGGCACCAGGATGCTGTGGCCGAGGCTGGAGACCGGGAAGAGTTCCGTCACGCCCTGGAGCAGGCCGACGCCTATCGCTTCCGGGTAGGTCAGGGTCGACATCGCGCACCTTCGCTCGGGGGGTCGGTGGCCGGCCGGATCCGGGGCCCCCGCGAAGCTACTACGCACATGTAGACGTTCGCCAACCCCGGCCGACCTCGCCGTCAGAAGTTCACCGACCGTACGGCTGAAGGACATTGGGGCAGAGGTGCCCGAGCAGGGCCGTCGCCGCGGCGGCCAGGACGGTGGCCGACGGGACGGCCCGGTGCGCGGCGTCGCCGAACAGGGCGACGGCGGTCACCGCGGCGGGCGTGCCCACCAGCGGCAGGGCGACGGTCATCAGGGGAAGCAGGCGACGGGGGCGGTCCGGGCGGTCCGGATGGTCCGGGCGGTCCATGGCGGGTCTCCTTCGGGCTCGACCCGCGCCACGATGCCGCCTCCCGCAGCGTCAGGTGCAAGCCCTTTTCCGCGACCGGGGCCGGGCCCGCGGAGGTCAGTCCACCGCGATCCGGCGCCACCCCGTCCCGTCCGCGGCGGCCGGCGCGGGTGAGAAGTCGTAGCGCACCAGGTCCGGCCCGAACGCCAGCAGCGAGATCGACGAGGAGCCCCAGATCCGCCCGTCGCCGAAGTCCCGCCGCTGGACCAGCGCGGCGTCCGCGTCCAGCGCCAGCCCGTCCCCGGTGACGATCGGCAGCCACCCGCCCCAGGCCGCCGCGGCGGGCGCGGCGCCGGTCGGCTCGGGCCGGGGCTCGGTGGCGAAGCGGGCCCGGAAGCGGGCGGCGCGCGCGGCCATCAGCGCGCGGATCCGCTCGGAGGCGGTCCGCCCGGCGGCCAGGCCCTCCAGCCCGTCGTTGAGCACCACGCTCAGCCCGGCCGGCAGTTCGCGCTCCTCCGGCCGCCCGCCGTCCCAGCTGGACACCCGGGCGCCGTCGGCCCGGACCAGGACGAGGTGGAACGGGTCGTACGGGCCGAGGTCGAGGTGGCCGATGCCGCCCTCCCGGACGGCGGTGAGCGGAAGCCGGCCGCGGGTGAGCCGGGCGTCGGCGGGGGCGAGCGGGCCGAAGCCGTTCAGCAGGCAGGCGGCGGTGCGCCGGCCCGGGTCGACGGCCAGCCAGGTGCCGCCGGCCGCGAGGTCCAGTCCGCCGAGCAGTTCGGGCCGGTCCGGCCAGTGGTGGTCCGGCGGCAGCCAGGCACGGCCCAGGTACTCGTCCCGCACGGACAGCAGCAGGACCGGAACCGCCGCTCCCGGCTCGATGCTGACGAACGCCGTACACACCTCGCTGCCCCCTGACCCCGTCCGCGGTCTCCTGTCCGTGATCCTCGCACGGCCGTTCGCACCCCGGAAGTGGCCCAGGAACCACGTGGCCGAACGCACCAGGACGGCAGGCCACCGCGCTCCTACGCTGGCGGCATGACGACGAACGAGACCGCCGGTACGAACGGGGCCCCGGTGCCCGCCCCCGAGCAGCGACTGGAGATGTTCAAGCTCGCACCCGAGTACTACCAGGCGATGATCGCCGTGGAGCGGGCCTCCCGGCAGGGCCTCGACCCGCGGCTCACCCACCTGGTCAAGGTGCACGCCTCGATGATCAACGGCTGCGCCTACTGCATCGACATGCACTCCACCGAGGGCCACCAGCACGGCGAGCAGGACCACCGCCTGCTCTCCCTCCCGGCCTGGCGCGAGACCCCGTGGTTCACCGCCCGCGAGCGCGCCGCCCTGGCCCTCACCGAGTCGATCACCCTGGTGACCGAGGGCCACGTGCCGGACGCCGTCTTCGCGGAGGCCGCCGCCCGGTTCGACGAGACCGAGCTGGCCCAGCTGATCGCGGTGATCGCCACGATCAACGTCTGGAACCGGCTCAGCATCTCCACCCGGATGAGCCCGGCGGCGAAGTGAGCACCGTCGACCCGATCGTCCAGCGGGAGAGGGCCCGGCTGCTGCGCGAGCTGCACCGCCCGGGCGAGCCGCTGGTCCTGGCGAACGCCTGGGACGTGCCGAGCGCCCGGCTGGTGGCCGGAGCCGGGGCGCGGGCGGTGGCGACGGCCAGCGCGAGCGTCTCCTGGTCGCTCGGCGCCGCGGACGGCGGCGGCGCCGACCGGGAGCAGGTGCTGGCCCGGACCGCCCAGGTCGTCCGGGCGGTCGGCCTGCCGGTCACCGCGGACCTGGAGAGCGGCTACGCGGCCACCGCCGCCGGGGTCGGCGAGACGGTCACCGCGCTGCTCGCCACCGGCGCCGTCGGGGTGAACCTGGAGGACGAGGGCCGCCCGCCGGCGGAGGCCGCCGAGCGGATCGCCGCCGCCCGGGCGGCGGCGGACGCGGCCGGGGTGCCGCTCTTCGTCAACGCGCGCACCGATGTCTTCCTGCGCGGGATCGGCGAGCCGGAGGGTCGCCTGGACGACGCCGTCCACCGGCTGCGGGCGTACCTGGCGGCGGGCGCGGACGGGGTGTTCGTCCCCGGGGTGTCCGACCCGGAGACCATCGCCGCCCTGGTCGAGGCCGTCCCCGCCCCGCTGAACGTGCTGGCCGGCCCGGCCGCCCCGCCGGTCGCCGAGCTGGCGAAGCTGGGGGTGGCCCGGATCAGCCTGGGCCCGGGGCTGGCCGAGGTGGCGTACGCGGCGGTCCGCCGGGCCGCCGAGGAGGTGTACGGGAGCGGCACCTACACCGCTCTCGCCGACGGGTTGGGCTACCCGGAACTCAACCGGCTGTCCGCCGGCTGAGTTCCGCGCGCCGCGGCGCCGCGGGCGGCCGGCCGTTCGGGGGTCGGTCGGCTGCCCACGGGCCGGGCACCGGATCGGGCCGGTCAGTTCAGGACGTGTCCGCTGAGCCCCGGGTGCTCCATCTGGTTGTCCCCGATCGCCTCGATCTCGTTGGCGGCCTTCCCGACCACCGGGAGCTTGCCGGCGGTCCGCAGCGCGAGGTCGGCCGGGGAGAGGGTGAGCCCGTCGGTGAGCCCGCCGGTGACGTCCGGCGAGGAGGCGGTCTGGGTGGTGGCGGAGGCCGCCGGGACGGCGAGGGCGAGGCCGGCCATGGTGAGGGCTGCCAGGGTGGCGAGTTTCTTCATGCCCTGCCGAACGACCCGGACCGCCCTCAGGTAACCGGCAGGACCCGACCGTCACCCGCGCAAGCTCGGACCTTCACCCGCGCAAGCTCAGACCGTCACCCACAGGGTGCGCAGGCTGTTGCCGGTGAACGACGCGATCGGCTCGTTCGTCCGCCCCTGCGCCAGGGCCAGCCCGGGGAAGCGGGCGAACAGGTGCCGCAGCGCCGTCTCGGCCTCCAGCCGGGCGAGCCCGGAGCCGAGGCAGAAGTGCGGGCCGTGGCCGAGCGACAGGTGCCTGGCGGGCTGCCGGGCGAGGTCGAAGCGGTCCGCGTCGGGGTAGTGCCCGCCGTCCCGTCCGGCCGCCGCGTAGGAGGCCAGCAGCGCCTCGCCGCGCCGGATCACCACGTCGCCGACGGCTATGTCCTCGACCGCGTAGCGCAGCGGGAACTGCCCAACCGGGGAGTCGTAGCGCAGCGTCTCCTCGACCACCGCCGACCACGGCTGCTCCCCGTCCAGCACCAGCCGCAGCTGCTCCGGGTGGGTGAGCAGGGCGCGGACGGCGTTGGTGATCAGGTTGAGCGTGGTCTCGTGCCCGGCGACCAGCATCAGCAGCAGGGTGCCGACCAGCTCGGCCTCGCTGAGCCGCTGCCGTTCGCCGGGCTGGCCCGCCTCGCGGACGGCGATCAGGTCACTGGTCAGGTCGTCGCCGGGCTCGGCCCGCTTGGCGGCCACCACCGAGGCCAGCAGCTCGTTCAGGGCCCGCTGTGCGGCCAGCGCCTCGGCCGGGGTGGCCGCGCTGGAGACCAGGGTGTCGGACAGTTCGTGCAGCTCGTCCTGCTGCTCCACGGCCAGGCCGAGCAGCTCGCCGATCACCTGCATCGGCAGCGGGTAGGCGAAGTGCCGGCGCAGGTCGAACTCGCCCTCCAGCGTGGCGATCCCGTCCAGCAGCGCGATCGTCCGGGCCTCGACCGCGGGCGCCAGCGCGGCGATCCGGCGCGGGGTGAAGGCCTGCGAGACCAGTCCGCGCAGCCGCCGGTGGTCCTCGCCGTCGGCGGTGATCATGCCGGGGACGGTCACGAAGCTGAGCAGCGGCCAGCCCTCCGGCAGCCGTCCCTCCCGGAAGGCGTTCCAGAGCCGGGCGTCCTTGCCGACCCGGGGGTCGGCCAGCAGCGACTGGAGGGTGTCGTGGTGGGTCACCGCCCAGACCACCACCCCGCCAGGGAGCTCCACCAGGACCGCGGGGCCGGCCGCCCGGAGCCGGGCGTTCTCGCCGTGCTGGTCGCGGCCGAAGGGGTCGAGTCTGATGGGTTCGGCGCGGTTTCCGGAGCCGGTGGCGGTGTCCATGCGGGCCTCTCGGGGGCTGGCGGGCGGGGCGGGGTGAACGCGCTGTAGAGCACCGGAAGGGCGGTCAGGGCCCGCGCCCACGGCGATTGCCGCCAGGTCAACTCACTGGCAGGCACGGCGAGTTGAAGGTCGGGAAGGCGGTGGAGCAGGGTCTCGACGGCGGTCTCGACGATGATCCGGGCGGGGTGCTGGGCCGGGCAGACGTGCTTGCCGGCGCCCCAGGCGAGGTGCGCCCGGTTGCCGCCGAGCGAGCCCTGCGCGGCGGCCGAGACGCCCTGCGCGGCCGGGTCGGCGTTGGCCGCGGCCAGGCCGAGGACGAGCAGGTCGCCCCGGCTGATGTACTGGCCGCCGAGCACGGTGTCGCCGGTGGCCCAGCGGCCGGGGAAGTTCTGCGTCGGCGGATCGCGCCAGAGCACCTCCTCCAGCGCGTCGGCCACGGTCAGCCGCCCGCCGGTGAGGGTGGCCCGGAAGCGGCGGTCGGTGAGCAGCAGCCGCAGCGTGTTGCCGGTCCAGCCGATGGTGGTCTCGTTCCCGGCGACCATCATCACCACCAGCTGGTGCACCGCCTCCTCGTCGGTCAGCGCGGCCGGGTGGGCCAGCAGCCAGGAGGTGAGGTCGGCGCTGGGCTCGGCCCGGCGGCGCCGCACCAGGTCGACCACGATCGCGTGGAACTCCTCGTTGGCGCGCACCGACTCGGCGCCGCTGTCGGAGATGTCGTTGATCAGCCGGATCAGGTACGGGCCGGCGTCGGCGGACAGGCCGAGCAGCTGGGTGAAGACCAGCAGCGGCAGCCGCTCCGCGTACTGGGCGACCAGGTCGGCGGTGCCGTCCGGGCCCCAGCCGTCGATCAGCCCGTTCGCCGCGGCCTCGGTGGTCCCGCGCAGCTGGCGGTGGTCGATCCGGGCGAGGGTGTCCGACACGGCGGCGCGCAGCCGCTGGTGCTCGGCGCCGTCCAGGTTGAGCAGGGTGGGCCGCCAGGAGGTCATCGGCAGCAGCCGGGAGTCGGCGGCCAGTCGGCCCTCGGCGGGCACCCGCCAGCGGCGCGAGTCCTTGGAGAACAGCGCCTCGTTGCGGGTGAGTTCGAGCAGCTCGCCGTAGCCGAGGACGAGCCAGGCCTCGACCCCGGGCTCCAGCTCGATCGGCGCGACCGGTCCGTAGCGCTCGCGCAGCCGGGCGTACAGGCCGTGCGGGTCCTCGGCGAGGGCCGGGCCGTACAGCGGGGTCAGCGGCACGCCGACGGGCAGCCCGCCGGGCAGGCCGCCGCCGTGGGCGACGGGGCACCCGGACGCGCCGGGGGCACCGGGGGCGCCGGGTGCGCCGGGGGGTTCGGGGGCGGTCATCCCTGGAGCTCCAGGATCGAGCTGCGGTGCAGGTGGTCCACGAAGTCGATCAGCAGGTCGTACGACTGCCGGCGGTCCCGGGCGTCGCAGAACAGGATCGGCACCTCCGGTAGCAGGTCCAGCGCCGACCGCAGCTCCTCCTCCGGGTAACTCGGTGTGTCCGGGAAGGTGTTGACGGCCACCGCGAACGGGATGCGCTGCTCCTCCAGCCGGCCGAGCACGTCGAAGCTCTCGTCCGGGCGGCGCAGGTCGACCATGGCGATGGCGCCGAGCGCACCGCGCGACAGGTCGTCCCACAGCGGCCAGAACCGCTGCTGTCCGGGCGTGCCGAACAGGTACAGCGCGAGCCGGGAGTTGAGCGTGATCCGGCCGAAGTCCAGGGCCACCGTGGTGGTCGTCTTGCCGGGGCGCCCGGTGAGGTCGTCGACGCCGCTGCTGGCGGCGGTCATGGTCTCCTCGGTGCGCAGCGGGGTGATCTCGCTGAGCGAGCCGACCAGGGTGGTCTTGCCCACCCCGAACGGACCGGTGACCAGGATCTTGACGGCGCCCTGCACCGAGGAGGGCAGGTACTGCGGTCCCTCGGCGGACCCGGAGGCCCCGGGGACGGCTTCAGCGGAGTTGGCGGAGGCCAACGAGCACCTCTTCCAGGAGGGTTGCGGGCAGGCGTTCGGCCTGCGGAACGGGCGGGAGCACCTGCACGGCGCCGAGGTCCCACAGGTCCCCGACCAGCACCTTGACCACGCCGAGCGGCAACCCCAGGTGGGCCGCCACCTCGGCGATGGACAGCAGACTGTGACAGAGGCCGAGGATGCGCCGGTGCTCCCGGTTCAGCAGCGGGTGCTCGGGCAGCTCCACGGGCCCGGGTAACGCGCTGACCAGGCTCTCGACGGCCAGTTCGGCCCGGGTGGGGCGGCTGCGCCCACCGGTGATGACGTACGGCCGGACCGGGCCGCTCACCGGTGGCCCCCCGACGCGTGGTCGACGCGCGGCGGGCTGGTGAGGTGGGTGCCGATCCGCTCGACCAGGACCTGCATCTGGTACGCGACCAGGCCCGCGTCCACCGCCTCGCCGGCCACCACGGCCAGGTGCGCGCCGGCCCCGGCCGCGACCACGAAGAGGTAGCCGCCGCCGTACTCGATGATGATCTGGCGGGTGGCGCTGCCCTGCCCGCCGAAGCCCGCCGCGACGCCGCGGGCCAGCGACTGGAGCCCGGAGCAGGCGGCGGCCAGCCGTTCGGCGTCCTCGCGCGCGATGTCCCCGCTGCGGCCGATCTCCAGGCCGTCGTTGGAGACGACGACGGCGTGCTGGACCTGCGGGACGGCGATGATGTCGGCGAGCAGCCAGCCGAGATCAGGGGTGGTGGTCATGGAAATCTCCGGAGCGCTGGGGAAGTCGGGGGAAGCGGGGAACGGTCAGTGGTGGCCGGGCGGGATCTGGGTCCGGGCGGCCGATCGACCGCTGGCGGTGCCGGCCTGGAACATCGCCATGAACGCCTGCGCGTCCCGGGCCGAGCGGTAGGGCGGCTCGGGCGGCGGCTGGGGAGCGGCGTGCTGGGCGGCGCGGCCGGTACGGTCCCGCCGGTGGCTGCGGCGGGGCAGTGGCGGCGGGGTGTCGCCGGGGGCGGCGGACCGGCCGGGCGGCGGGGTCTCCAGCAGGGGATGGTCGGCGGGAGAGGCCGGCCGGGGGTCGGGGCTGAACGCCCGGTCGTCCGGCCCGAGGCCGGGGACGGTGGGCGGCAGCGGTTCGGTGAGCAGCGCGTTCGGCAGCAGCAGGACCACCCGCACACCGCCGTACGGCGAGGGCGCCGAGCTGAGCGTGACCCGGAATCCGTACTGCTCGGCGAGCCGGCCGACCGCGGCCAGGCCCAACTGCGGCACCTCGCCCAGCCGGGAGACCTCCAGGGTGCTGCCCCCGGCCAGCGCGGCGGCGGCCTTGGCGACGGCCTGTTCCG
Organism: Kitasatospora sp. NPDC056651; assembly: GCF_042792155.1. Classification (NCBI taxonomy): domain Bacteria; kingdom Bacillati; phylum Actinomycetota; class Actinomycetes; order Kitasatosporales; family Streptomycetaceae; genus Kitasatospora; species Kitasatospora sp. NPDC056651. The sequence goes on from NZ_JBHTWX010000003.1 coordinate 128,201, forward strand.
GCATGCCGACGCCGCCGTCGTCGATCTCGATGACGGCGCCGTTGTGCACCGGCATCAGGGTGACGAACACCTGGGTGCTGGGCGGGGAGTAGCGGGTGGCGTTGTCCAGCAGCTCGGCGATCGCGTGGATCAGCGCCTCGGCCGCGGCACCGACCACCGCGGTCTCGATCCGGCTGCGCACCACCACGCGCTGGAACGGCAGGATGCGCGACTGGGCGCCGCGGACCACGTCCTCCAGGGAGACGGGTTCCGGCCAGTGCCGGCCGGCCCGCGCGCCGCACAGCACGGCCAGGGTCTGGGCCAGCCGGGCCTGTTGGGCGGCCGCGTGGTCGGCCTTGAGCAGGCCCTCCAGCAGTGTCGGGTCGTCGTGGGTGCGCTCCATCTCGTCCAGCAGCGCCTGCTGGTCGTGGGCCATCACCAGGATGCGGCGGGCGACGCTGAGGAAGGCCCGCTGGGTGGAGGCGGTGTGCTCGTGCTCCTGCTGGACGGCGGCGAGGTCGGCGCCGCGGCGGGCGAGTTCGGTGGCCAGACGATCCTGGAGGGTGGCGAGTTCGCGCTGCAGCCGGTCGGCGCGGCCGCGCTGGGTGACGGACACGGCGCGGTACCGCGCGGCGGCCACGAGGGCGAGGACGGCGAGCACGCCGGTTGCCGTTACGGACCACTGAGTCATCGTCACGCCGCGAATTCTAGGGTGATGATCCTACGAAGGTGTGAACGGATCTCGCCAAGTGACCGGATCTCGTCAATATCGAGTCAATTCGGCGCCAATCGGCACTCGTTCGTCCCCGATCCCCCCGCCTGACGAGGCATCGAACCGATCCGACCGGCCCGGGCGGCAAGCGTCGGAATCGAGCCGGTTGGCCGGATCGCGTCCCGGGATGTGTGGGGTTCGTGCGCACGGTGTTCTCAAGGGGCGTCGTCCGGTGCGGGAGGTGCCCGCACCGGGTTCGCACCCGACCCTGCGCACGCCCCTTCCGGCGTCCTCTGCGCGCGCCCTTTCCCGCGTCCCCCTCCCGCGTCCCCTGCGCGCGTCCCGCCGGGCCCCGCTACGCGGGCCAGGTGCGCAGACCGGTGGTGAGGGTGGCGATGAGGCGGTCGTGGGTGGTCCTGAGGTCCTCGGTGAGCTGGAAGGCACCGGCGGTGGCGAGCGAGGCGAAGCCGTGGGCGACGGAGCGGACGGTGCGGGCGGCGTGGATCGCCTCGGCGCCGTCGAGGCCGTACTCCCGCAGGACGGCGATGATCACGCCGACCAGCCGGCCGGCCGCCCGGGTCAGGTCGTCGTCGGGCTGCGGGGCCTGGGGGAGCGCGTGGTAGCGGTGCGGGTACTCGGTGGCGTACGCGTGGTAGGCGCGCAGGAGGGCGGCCACGGCGTCGTCCCCGCTGCGGCCGACCGCCGCCTCGGCCAGCCGGTCGGCCAGTTCCCCGGTGACCCGGACGGCGATCAGCCGCCGCAGTTCGGCGAGGCCGCCGCTGACGTGCTTGTACAGCGAGGGAGTGGCGACGCCGGCCCGGGCGGCGACCGAGGCCAGGGTGAGGGCCTCGATGCCCTGGTCGTCGATGAGGGCGAGGGCGTGGTCGACGACCTGGTCGGGGGTCAGTCCTACGCGGGGCATGGGTTCGGGTCCTTCGTACGGAGGGCGGGGGAAGTGCGGGCGGCGGGCCGGGCTCAGCCGAGCTCGGCGAGGAACGGCAGCAGGGCGTCCGCGGTGGCCGCCGGGTTGTCGGCCATCGGGTAGTGCCCGGAGCCCTCGATCATCACCTTCCGCGCGCCGCCCAGGGCGGCGGCCTGCCGGTCGGCGACCAGTTCCGGCTTCGGGAAGTCGGGGTCCGCGCCGCCCATGACCACCAGCGCCGGGCAGCGCACGGCGGCCGTCCAGCCGACCGGCGTCGAGTCGCCCCGGACGTACCCGCGGGTGGCGGTCTTCCGGCCGGGGGTGCGCAGCGCGGCGACCAGCCCGGCCACGTACGCGTCGAAGTCGGCGGGCTTGGCGCCGGGGAAGGCCATCCGGCGCAGGTAGAAGCCCCAGGCGGCCGGCCAGTGGACGAAGGCGGCGCCCAGCAGGCCCATGGCGCCGCGCATCAGGGCGCCCGGCGGCGGGTTCTCGATGAAGGCGTCGATCAGCACGATGCCGGCGACCCGCTCGGGCGCGTCCCCGGCGGCCTTGACGACCGTCGCCCCGGTGTACGAGTTCCCCGCGAGGACGGCGCGCTCGATGCCGAGGTGGTCGAGCAGGGCGAGGACGTCGCCGGCCAGGGCGGCCGGACCGTAGTCGTCCCAGACCAGGGAGGACTCGCCGAAGCCCCGGAGGTCCATGGTGATCACCCGGTGGCCGGCGGCGACGAGCAGCGGGCGCAGGTGCCGGTACGTGGCCCGGCTGTCGAGCATGCCCGGGAGCAGGACGACGGGGGTGCCGTCGCCCTGCCGGGTGTCGTCGAAGGAGATCCGGCCGCCGGGAACGGTCAGGTACTGGGTGCTCGGCGTGATGGTGCCGTTCATGGGGGGTCCTCCTCGGGCCGCCGGTGCGGATCGTCGGCGGTGCTGCCGATAGCCATAAAGCTAAGGCTAATAGCCTTAGCCGTCAAGCCGCCGTGCGGCCGCGCTGTCGTCCTGCCCACGCCGTCGTCCTGCCCGTGCCGCCGCACTTCCGTGCCGTCCGGCCCCGAGGGGGTGTCAGGCCCCGTCCACCTTGAACGGGTCGTGCTCGCTGAGCAGCTTCTCCAGCCTGGCCTGGTCGACCCGGGTGACCATCTCGTTGGACTCCTGGCGGTCCCGGATCACCTTCGCCAGCGTGAACGCGGAGGTGACGGTGTAGAGGAGGCCGAGCCCGAGGAACGCCCTGCTCCACGCGCCGACCGGCAGGCAGGCGATCCCGATGGCGAGGGCGGTGCCCGCCAGGGCGAAGGAGAGGACGGCCTGGATGTGGTAGGCGGCCGTGGTGCGGGTCTGCATCGGTGCGCTCATGGCGCCAGGATGTGGCCGCCGGGGCGGGTCGCACATGAGTAGGGGTACTCAGTTGGGCCTGTGCATGAGGGGTCGTTCGTTGACGCTCGATCACCAGGGCCTAAGCTGCTCCAAACGGATGGCTTGGAATCAGGGCCTCCTAGGATTAACGTTTGATAACGCAGCGCGGTCGTCAACGCCGTAACCAGACGGCACCGTGCGCCGTCGCCTAATCCCGCCGGCCGGCCTCCGGGCAGGCCAGGGAGCCGGGGAACCACGTTCCTTGGGGTGAATCGGCGGGGCTCCGGCCCGGCCGTAGGAGACCTTCCTGCTCCGAACCCGTCAGCTAACCCGGTAGGCGCGAAGGAAGGAAAGGAGCGCGCCCCCGTGGCGTCGACGCACACCCCGGCACACCCGGCCGGCTTCGCGGCCGGTACCCAGCTTCTCGACCACCCCGGCGCGGACGGCCCCGAGGGCTCGGGTCCGGAGGCCTTCGCCGCGGACATCGAGACCAACCGCCACCGGATGCCGCGTCAGACCCGCGGAGCCTCCCCGCTGCTCGGCGTCACCGCCGTCGCCGCGACCCTGGGCGCCACCGGCTTCGCCTCGGCGACCCCGGCCTCCGCCCCCGCCATCGAGGCCCCCGACGAGACCCCGGTCGCGCTCGCCGCCGACCCCGGCCTCGCCCTCGCCGCCCGCATCCAGCACCAGGCCGACAGCCAGCGCACCGCCGCCGAGGAGAGCGCCCGCCTCCAGGCCGCGCAGGAGGCGGAGGCCAAGGCCGCCGCCAAGGAGGCCGAGGCCAAGCGCGCCGCCGAGGAGGCCGAGCGGGCCAAGGCCGCCGCCCTCACCCTCCCGGTGACGGACTACCGGCTCTCCGCCCACTACGGCCAGAGCGCCCGCTACTGGGCCAACCTGCACACCGGCCTGGACTTCGCCGCCGACACCGGCACCCCGGTCCACGCGCTCGGCCAGGGCACCATCACCTCGGCCGGCTGGGCCGGCTCCTACGGCTACCGGATCGTCGAGACGCTGCCCGACGGCACCGAGATCTGGTACTGCCACCTCTCCTCGATCACCAAGGGCTCCGGCCCGGTCACCGGCGGCCAGCAGATCGGCAAGGTCGGCGCGACCGGCAACGTCACCGGCCCGCACCTGCACCTGGAGGTCCGCCCGGGCGGCGGCGCCCCGGTCGACCCGGAGCCCTGGCTCCAGCAGCACGGCCTCAACCCCTGACACACCGCGGAGCCCCCGGGCCGGAGCGCACGCCCCGGCCCGGGGGCTCCGCGCGTCCTCTCACTCCTCGGCGGGCAGCTGCGCCAGGTACGCCTCGATCTCCTCCTGGCCCGGCTCCGGCGCCAGCTCCGGGAACTCCGTCACCAGCAGCCGCGGCAGCCCCGGCACCGTCCACTCGCCGAACAGGTCGAGGGCCGCGTCGACCGCCGCCTCCTCGAACCGGTCGAAGTCCCCTGCCAGCTCGTCCGGCATCGGCCGTCCCAGCGCGGTCAGCTCGGCCAGGTTGCGGTAGCTGCGCCGCATCAGGCCCTGTTCCAGCAGCCGCCGGGCGCCGTCCGTGGCCATGCCGACCGACAGCACCCGGCCCGGGCCCCAGCCCTGCTCGTCCGGCTCGTCCAGCCAGCCGGCCGGCACCAGCGCCTCGAACGCGGCCGACCGCTCCTCCGGCGCCAGCTCGCCGAAGCCGGCCAGCCAGTCCCGTACGGCCTCCGGATCCGTGACGTCCACCCCGTGCGCGTGCAGCAGCAGCGCGTACAGCCGGGGCCAGGTCACCAGATCGGCGCGGCGCAGCAGCCCGGCCGCGACCTCGCCCTGCCACTCGGCCTCGGCGTGCAGTCGCTCCTGGCGCTTGGCGTTGAGCCGCCGGGCCGCCCGCTGGTGGTCGACCAGCAGCCGGACGGCGTCGCCGTAGGCGAGCGGGTCCTGCTCGGGGTCCGGTTGGACGTACAGGTGGAGCCGCTCGTACAGCAGGTGCTCCACGGCGTTGGAGGTCAGTTCGGGCCAGCCGTCGTGCATCCTGCCCTCGCCCAGCTCCAGCAGCGCCAGCACCGCGCGCAGCGGCGCCTCGGCCACCGGCGCGCGGCCCTGCTCGGCCGCCCAGGAGAGCAGGTCGGCGGCCTTGGTGCGCGGGGCGAGCCGCAGGTCTTCGTCGTTCATAGTCCGAACGGTAGCCGCCGGGCGGGGATAGGGTCGGCAGCCATGGTCCCCGTACGACTCACCGGCCCGCGACTGGCCGTCCGCGAGTACCACCACACCGAGGGCGACGTGGCCGCGCTGCACGCCCTGTTCGGCGACCCGGAGGTCACCCGGTACCTGCCGTTCGGGCCGAGCGGGGTCGAGGACTGCGCCGACCAGGTCGAGCTCTACCTGGAGGAGGCGCTGGCCGACGAGCGGGACACCTACCGGCTCGCCGTCACCAGGCTCGCCGACGCCGGGGACCCGCGGGACGCGGCGCCGATCGGGCAGGCCTCGCTCACCCTCGGCGGGCACCGCGCCGGCGACCTCGGCTGCGTGCTGGCCCGCGAGTGCTGGGGCCGCGGCTACGCGGGCGAGACCGTCGGCCTGCTCTGCGGCTTCGCCTTCGGGCCGCTGGGCCTGCACCGGCTGACCGCCCGGACCGCGGTGGACAACACCGCCGCCGCCAAGGTGCTCGGCGGGCTGGGCTTCCGGCTGGAGGGGCGGCTGCGGCACGACGGCTTCAAGGACGGGGTCTGGTCCGACTCGTACCTCCACTCGCTGCTCGCCGACGAGTGGCCGGGCTCGGCCGTCGGGTGACGGCGACCGAGGGTGGGGGGACCGAGGGGGGCCGCGGGGGAGGGGGGTTAACCCCACCCCTGATCCGCCAGGCCTCCGCATCCCCGCCGACCTGCGCGTCCGCCAGACTGGACAGCGTCAGCGGGACGAACGAGCGTCAGAACGAGTGGTCGGGGGCCGGGAGCATGAGCAGCATCCACAGCACGGAGGACTGGGACCGGCAGGCCCCGGGCGGCTCCTGGGGCGACCCGCGCCCGGCCGGAGCCCGCCCGACGGCGCGCCGGCCGGCCGCGTGGCGGGCCCCGTTCTCGGCCTACTACTACCGCGAGGTCGGCTACGCGCTCAGCGGCCTGCCGGTGGCGATCGTCGGCTTCTCCGTCTCGGTCGTCCTGTTCTGCTTCGGCCTCGGCACCTTCGTCACCGTCCTCGGCCTGCCCGTGCTGGCCTTCCTGACCAGCACGGCCCGCGGCTTCGGCCGGCTGGAGCGGGCCCGGGTGCGCGGCATGCTGTCCCTGGACGTCCCCGGCCCGGAGCCGGTGCGCCAGGTCCGCCCGGGCGGCTGGGGCTCGGTCACCGCGCGGCTGGCGGACGCGGCCGGCTGGAAGGCCGTGCTGTACCAGGTGGTGATGTTCCCCTGGGCGGTGTTCAGCTTCGCGGTGACGCTGTCGTTCCTGCTGCTCGGCTGGGTGTTGGCGCTCTACCCCGCGTACCACTGGGTCTACCGGACCTACACCCCCTGGAACGGGCTGCGGATGTTCGACTACCGCGACGACGAGGGCATCCGGCACGTGTACGAGATCCAGTCGGTCTGGCAGATCGCCGGGGTCTCGCTCCTCGGGCTGCTGCTGGTCCTCCTCACGGTGCAGCTGGTCCGCGGCCTGACCAACGTCAACCGGGTCGCCGCCCGGGGCCTGCTCGGCCGCTGACCCCTCCGGCTCCCCGCCTTCGGCCCCGCCCGCGCCCCGGACGCCCTCCGGATGCGGGCGGGGCCGCCGCGTGTTCGGATGACCGGGTGTCCGCCGCCGGCCCTTCCCCCGTTCCCCCGGACATCCTGGTCACCTCCCGCCCGCTGGACGAGTACTGCGCCCTGTTCGGCCTCACCCGGGCCCAGCTCGCGGCCCTGCCCGGGCCGCTGCTGGACTGCCCCGGCGGTGCGGCCGGACTGGCCGCCGAGGCGCGCGAGCTGGGCTGCCGGGTGGTCGCCGTCGACCCGGCGTACGCCCTGCCACTGCCGACGGTCGCGGACCGCGCCCTGGCCGCCCGGGCCGCGATGGCCGCCGCGATGGCCGCCCGCCCCCGGCTCTCCCCCTCGCCCCGCCCGTACCGGGCCGAGCGCTACCTGCGCAGCTGGGACCGCGCCCGCCGACTGTTCGCCGCCGACTCGGCCGCCCATCCGCAGCGGTACATGGCCGCCGAGCTGCCCCGGCTGCCCTTCGCGGACGGCTCGTTCGCCCTCACCCTGAGCGGACACCTGCTCTTCGCCTACCCCGAAGTCTTCGGTCCGGAGCGCCAGTTGGCCGCGCTGGTGGAGCTGGTCCGGGTGACCTCCGCGGACGGCGAGGTCCGGGTCCAGCCGCTGAACGACGGGTACGGCCGCCGCTGCGGCCACCTCGACCCGCTGCGGTACGCGCTCGGCGAGTGCCGGATAGCCAGCGAGGTCCGCCGCCTGCCCGGCGCGGTGGACGGCCGCACCCTCCGGGTCCTGGTGCTGCGGGCGGCCGACCGTCGCCGCCGGGCCGCCCTCCAGATGGCTATGTAATAGTCGCTGTCGCAGGTCACCCCTATACTCGCCCGCATGACCGAGACGACGATCCGGCGCGCCGACGAGAACGACGCCGACCGGCTCACCGACCTGATCCAGGCCTCCTCCGCCTACCACGGCGAGTACGCCCCGATGATCGACGGCTACCGGGTGACGCCCGACTACATCGCCCGCCACGAGGTGTTCCTCGCCGCCGACCAGGCCACCGGCCGGCTGCTCGGCTTCTACTCCCTGATCCGCGAACCGGCCGAACTGGACCTGATGTTCGTCGCCGACGAGGCCCAGGGGCGCGGCACCGGGCGAGAGCTGATCGGGCACATGCTGGAGCTGGCCCGCGCCGCCGGGATCGCCGACGTCCGGGTGGTCTCCCACCCGCGCGCCGAGCACTTCTACCTGCGGGTGGGCGCCGAACGCGTCGGCACCTTCCCCGCCGCCGGGAGGATCACCTGGGACCGCCCCGACCTGCGCTTCACCGTCTAGGAGCCACCGGAGCCACCGGAGTCCCCGGAGCCACCGGCCGGCTGGGCGGGCACCGGCGCGGGCCGGGAGGGTTGGGCGGACTGGGCGGGCCGGGCGGACACCGGGGCGGCCGGGAGCCGGGAGAGGATCTTCTCCGCCAGCCAGCTGCGGTCCGACCCGTACGGGATGCCCTGCGGATCGACCAGCTGCGCCGCCACCGCGTCCCGCAGCCGCCGCTCCCCGTCGGCCGGCAGCCGGGACAGCAGTCCCCTGGCGGCGAGCAGCGCGTGGTACTGCTCGAAGCCGGAGCGCGGGTGCTCGATCGCGTCCAGCACGCTCGGCAGGTCCGCCAGTGCCGGGTCGCCCTGCATCAGCGCGAGTGCCTGGATCCGCCGGTCCTCGGCGCCGTCCGCGAAGAGGTCCCGCACCTGGTCGGCGGTCAGCGCCGAACGCCGGGCGGTCGAGCGGACCTCGGCCACCACGCCCGCCGGCCCGGCCGGCGGGCCGGCGACGGACGGCAGCTGCCCGGCCGGGGCGGCCGGGAGCTCGGCGCTGCCGCCCAGCAGTCCGAGCTGGCGCATCGCGCGGACCCGCAGGTCGTCCGCACCCACCTTGTCGCCGTGCCGGTCACGGTCCTGGCCGGCCAGGAAGAGGTCCAGCGCCCGGTCGGTCTCGGTCAGCGCCTGCGGCAGCGCCAGCCTTGTCACCAGCCAGCCGGCCAGGAAGCCGAAGACCAGGAAGTACAGCACCAGCGCCGCCGCGAACGGCGCGGTGCCCGCGCCCCCGCCGAGCGCGGGCGCCAGCGCCGTCCCGAGGCCGTGCAGCCGCTCGCCGAGCGAGCCGAGCTGGGTCAGTCCGACGCCCAGCAGTACCTTGGTCAGCCAGTCCGAGACCTGCTCCAGATTGGTGTTCGGCGCGTACGAGCCCTGTGGCTCACCGGCGCCGCCGCGCACCCGGGGCACCCCGAACAGGAATCCCATCGCGCCGCCGAGCACCATCGAGGCCCCGACCACCACCAGTCCGCCGCCGAGCGCCTGTCCGGCGTGCTCCCGGCCGAGCGCGAACAGCAGCAGCCCGAGCAGTCCCGTCCCCGCCAGCACCCCGGTGGCGGCCCACTGCGCCGTCCGGGCCGTCGCCCCGCCGCCCCCGCCCGGTCGCCGCGCCCCCGCCATCGCCTACCCCCTGTGCCCGCGCCGCTGCGTTCCGGAACCCGCGCCGACTCTAGCGCCGCGGCGCCGGCACGAGAACGCCCCGCCCCGAAACGCGCACGACTCCCGGAGACCCCGGACGGGGGCCTCCGGGAACGCCGGAGGGAGCCTCCGGAACCGTGCCGGAAGCTCCCCGGGAACGCAGACGGCCCGCGGGCTGCTCCTCCGCGCCGGCCCGTGCACTGGCCAGGCGCCGAGGCACCGGGGATGTACCGGTGAGCCCGCGGGCCGGGTGACTGCTGTGGATTTCGCCTGCCGGAGGCCATGGGCCTCTCCCCGCGCAGGCAGGGGCGGCTCTAGCGAGCAGCCACCTCACTCATCCTGATGGAACTCAACTCAGGATCACCTCCCTTCAGTGTGCTTGCCAGCCTAGGCAGCGCACCGGGCGGAGGCAACGGATTATTTCCGGGGCGACGCGGCCGCCGCTCAGGCGGCCTTCATCTGGTCCTTGAACTTGCTGAAGTCGATGGTCTGGTCGGCCGGCGGGGCCTGGATCGTCAGCGGCTTGTCGAAGTCGCTGAAGTTGATCTTGCCGTTGTTGTCCTTGGAGCCGGTGTGCTCGATCTGCACCGGGTAGGGCTTGCCCTCGGTGGCGACCTGGAGGGTCGAGACCTCGCCCTTGGAGTCGGTGGCCTTCAGGCTGATGGTCTTGACGCCGTTGACGTTGCCGGTGGCGCCCTTCTCGACCTTGTCGTTGGTGCCGGTCTCCGAGCCGATCTTCTTGGTGAACTCGGCGAGGTTGCAGACGCCGGTGAGCGAGCCCATCGACGGGTCGTTCTCGAAGCCGGTCAGGTAGCGGCCCTTGAACAGCTCGGCGGCCTTGGCGCCGTTCGGGCCGCCCATGTTGGTCCAGAAGGCGGTGTCCGGCTTGACGTACGAGGTCTTGCCGTCGCTGATGATCTCGAACTTGCCCATGCCGGGCATCGCCATGGTGCCGGTGCACTGGCTCTTGTTGTCGAGCGCCAGGTTCATCTCCATCGCGCCCCCGTCGGTGCCGACGGTGCCGGACATCTTGAGGGCGGTGGCGGAGGCCAGGGCCTCCTTGGCCTTCTTCTCGATGTCCTGGGCGCTGAGCTTGTCGGTGTCGAGCTTCTGCGCGGAGCCGGCCTTGGCGTCCCCGCCCTTGCCATCGCTCTTGGAACTGCCGCACGCGGCGGTGCCGGCCACCAGGACGAGGCAGATCGCGGCGGTACTGACCAGGCGCTTCGACAGCATGTGGTGGTTCCTGTCCGGGGGCAGGTCGAACAGCCCCCCAATTCGGATGAATTTTTCCTCAGTATGGGTCAGGGCTCTGACAGCTGATCATCAGACTGGCCGCTGTTACAGCTTCGTGGCAGGACCGTGTTCCGCACGTGCCCGGGAACGCGAAAGGCCCGGAGGAAGAATCCTCCGGGCCTTTCGGCTACTGAGTAGCGGGGACAGGATTTGAACCTGCGACCTCTGGGTTATGAGCCCAGCGAGCTACCGAGCTGCTCCACCCCGCGTCGGTGAACACAACAATACGTGGAAGTCGCCGGAATGGGAAATCGCTTCTTCAACCACTCCCGGCGGCCGTCCCCCGGCCCGGTCGCCGCCGGGAACGCCAGGCCCACCGGGCGCTCCGCTCCGGCCGCCGCCGGCCGCGCGCCGCGTGCCGGGCCGCCCGGGACCTCGCCCAGGCGGCGAAGCAGACCAGCGCGGCGAAGCAGGGCACCATCAGCGCCGCGTACACCACCAGGAAACCGTCCGTGCCGAGGTCGGCGGCGGCGTTCCAGGCGCCGTGCAGCGCCATCGCCAGCAGCAGGCCGGTCGGCACCGCCAGCCGGGCCAGCCAGCGCCGCGCGGTGGTGAGGGCGACGGCCAGGCCGATCCCGGTGAGCGCGGTGAACAGCGGGTGGGCGAAGGGGGAGAGCAGGGCGCGCAGCACGAAGGTCTGCACGGTGCTGTCGAAGTCGCGCAGGCTGGGCGGGTCGCCGAGGCCGATGCTGTCCAGCCGCTGGCGCTGGTCGCTGCTGAAGGCCCGGCCCAGGTAGAGGGCGTTCTCGGTGAACGCGAAGCCGCAGGCGGTGATCCCGCCGAGCACCACCCCGGCGGCCAGGGTGCGTGGCCGGGAGCGGTGGTGGGGCCCGCCGCCGGAGGGCGGGGCCGGGCGCAGGTAGGGCAGCGGCCGCAGGTACGGGCGCGGCCGCGGCCGGCCGCGGGAGTGCGGTCCGCCCGGACGGCGCGGGTGCGGGTGCCGGGGCGTGGGCAGGCGGTGCAGCAGCGGCGCGCAGGGGCGCCCGACGCGGCGGCCGTGGCAGCGCAGCCGCCGGCCGAGCGGGAGCAGGAGCACCAGCAGGGCGGTGGCCTTGGCGGTCTCCTCGATCACCGGGGTGGCGATCCCGGTGCCGAGCGGCAGGCCGAACGGGCCCCGGTGCCGGAGCAGGTAGCTCGCCGTCCAGTTGTTGGCCAGGATGGCGACGGTGGTGGCCGCGCAGGCGCCCCAGGCGAGGCAGAACACGGTGTGCCGCAGCGGCACCCGGGCGGTGAGGTTGAGCCAGGCCAGGCCGCCGAGCACGAACGGCAGCGGCACCATCGCCAGGCCCAGGCCGACCAGCAGCCCGACCGTGCCGGTCTGCCGCTGGACGAGGTGCAGGATCAGCGCCCCGCACCCGAGCAGGGTCAGTACGGCGGTCGCGGTGACCGAGGAGACCGCCGCCGAGCGGCCGCGGGCCGGCGGGGCGGGTGTGGCGGGTGCGCCCGGTGCGCCGGCCGGGGCCGGTGGTGCGGAGGTGGCGTCCGGCCCGGGCAGCAGCCGGTGGGCCCGGTGCCTCCGGGGCCCCGGGATGGACCGGGTGCCGCCGGTGCTCGGGGCCGTCTCCGGTGCGTCGGCGGCGGTTCGAACGGTCGTCCGACCGTTCGCCCGGGGGCGGCCGCCGGACGGGCTGCCCATGCGGCACAGGGTAGGCCACGGCGGTGGCCCGCCGGGAGGATCCGGGACCGCCCGGCGGCCCCGGGAACTCCCCAACGGCCGCCGGGCGGCGGCCCGTTCGAACGCCGCCGGTGGGTCAGCGGCGGCGGAACAGCAGGTCGTGGACGACGTGGCCCTTGGTGATCCCGGCCCGTTCGAACTTGGTGACCGGCCGCCAGTCCGGCCGCGGGGCGTAACCCGGAACGCTGCCGTCCGGGTGGTCCGCGGGCTCCAGCCAGCCGGTCCCGTCACCCTCGGGGTGCAGGTTCTCCAGCTCCGGGGAGGCGGACAGCACGGCCAGCATCTGCTCCGCGTACGGCTCCCAGTCGGTGGCGCAGTGCACCAGGGCGCCGGGGGCGAGCCGGGGCAGCACCAGGTCGAGGAACTCGGACTGGACCAGCCGGCGCTTGTGGTGCTTCGGCTTGGGCCACGGGTCGGCGAAGTAGACCCGCAGACCGGCCAGCGAGGCGTCCGGGAGCATGTCGCGCAGCAGGATCACCGCGTCCCCGGCGGCCGTCCGGACGTTCGCGGAGCCGTCGCGCTCCAGCAGCCCGAGCAGGTTGCCGTGGCCGGGGGTGTGCACGTCGGCGGCGAGGATGCCCATCGACGGGTCGGCGGCGGCCATCGCGGCGGTGGTCTCGCCCATGCCGAAGCCGATCTCCAGGGTCACCGGCAGTCCGTCGAACAGCTCCCGCGGGTCCAGCGGGCTGCCGTCGATCGGGATGCCGTACGTCTCCCAGCTGCGGTCCAGGGCGCTCGCCTGGGCGTTGGTCATCCGGCCCCGGCGCGGCTGGAAGCTGCGGATGCGACGCTCGCGGTGCTGGGCCTCGGTGGCCTTGTGCGGGTACATCGGCGCGGGGTAGGCGGCCGGCGCGGCGGACAGCCGGGCGGACGGCGAGGGCTGGGGGATCGGGGCGGTGGCAGTCACAATCAACCGAGTCTACGGGGCTGCGGGGGCTCTCCCGCAGGGCCTGTGACCGGGCTCATCCGGCGGGACACGCCCTTGCTCACGAGCCCCGCCGTTCACCCGTCGGCCGCCGACCACCGCCACGTCGAAGTCGTCCGCCACCGTCCGCTCCTCGTCCACGCCCTCGCTCGGTCCGCCCTCGGTCCCACGGCCCTCAGGGCTTGTCCGGCGAGCCCTGGCTAGGCCGGTGCGACGATCACCGCCCGGGCCCGCTCGGTCAACTCCCGTACCCGGCGTTCACCCTGGAAGGGCTCCAGCCGCCGCAGCATCTCCACCACGTACTCCCGGCTGCGCTGCGAGGAGATCCGGCCCGCCACCTCGACCGCGCGCTCGCCGGCGGCGACGGCGGCGTCCAGGTCGCCCGCCTCCGCCTCGGCCATCGCCGAGACCACCAGCCGCAGGCCGTGCGAGCGGACGAAGCCCTCGGTGGGCGTGGCCAGCGCCTCGCGGGTGAACTGCCGCACCTTGGAGGGCACTCCGAGGTCGCGGAAGCACTCGGCGGCGTCGGCGGCGAGCCGGTCGTAGGCGTAGAAGTCGATCCACGCCGGATCGGGATCCCCGGCTCGCGCCCGTTCGAGTGCGCTCTCCGCCGCGCCGAGCGCCGTCGCGCACGCCGCGGCGTTGCGGGCCTTGGCCTGGGCCCGGGCCTCCACCAGGTGGAAGAAGCTCATGGTGCGGGCGGTGGCCAGGCCCCGGTTGCGCTCCAGCGCGGCCTGGGCGAGGTCGACCGCCTCCTCGGCGAAGCCCCGGTAGCCGGCCTGGAGGCTCATCGAGGCCAGCACGTAGCCGCCGAGCGGCACGTCGGCGGCGGCCCGGGCGAGCCGCAGCGCCTGGATGTAGTACCGCTGGGCGGCCTCGTGCTGGCCGGTGTCGAAGGCCATCCACCCGGCCAGCCTGGTCAGTTCGGCCGTCGCCCCGAACAGTGCCCGGCCGACCGCGTCGCTGTACGAGGCGAGCAGCAGCGGTGCCGCCTCCACCCGCAGACACTCCGGCACCATCGACGAACGCCAGTCCCCGCCACCGTACTTGGAGTCCCAGCGGCGGGCCTCGTGGGCGGCCTCGCGGAGCTTGGCGGCGTCCGAGTGGCCGACCCGGTAGGAGGAGGTGTCGGAGGGGGAGCGCGGCACCTCTCGGGCCACCGAGCCGTCCGCCGGGGTGATCAGCCAGCGGGAGACGGGGGTCGCGTAGGCGGCGACCGAGAAGGTGCCGGCCAGGCTGTCGCTCCAGCGGCCGCCGCCGGGGCCCCGGCGCAGGTCGAGGTCGACCCGCCACAGGTCGGTCGCGGAGCGGACCGCGTCGGCGACCTCGCGCGGGAAGGCCAGGCCGAGTTCGGGCGCCGGGTCGGTGTCGCCCAGGCCGATCTCCTCCAGCGGGACGGGCCGGCCGAGCTTGCCGCCGATCGCGGTGGCGATCAGGTGCGGGACGGGCCCCTGCGGGACCATGCCCTTGCTGACCCAGCGGGCCACCGAGGTCTTGTCGTACCGCAGGGTCAGCCCGCGCTGGGCGCCGAGGTCGTTGACCCGGCGGGCCAGTCCGGCGTTGCTGATCTGGGCGAGGGTCAGGAGCGTGCCGAGCCGTTCGTTCGGTCCTCGTGGGCTGACGGTCATGGTGGCGGCGGCACCTCCTGCGGCCTTGTGCGCGGGGCCCGGGCGGCACCGGGCCGTAGCTGCTGTACCTAGAGTAGTCGGACGCGTTCCGACGGTTAAGAGGTCGCATTCCGGATGGCGGGATCGCGCACTCGCCGGTGTCGTACGGGGGTTGGTCCGGACCACTCGGATCCGGCCGACCGCACCGCGCGCCGGAGCCTCGTGCTCCGGTCCCGTGTTCACGTGCGCCCGGCCGTGCTCCCTGGTTCGACCGGCTGGTCGGCGATTCGCTGGTGGTCGTGGGTCGGCCTGCCGTCGAGGACCCGGCAGGCCGGGGGAAGCCGCCGCCTCAATCCCCGCGGGCGGCGGTGAAGTCCGGGAGGGCATGCGGATGCCCTCCCGGGCTGGGCGACGTCTTTCGGCCATCTCGCGATGCCCATGTCAAAGGCGTTCGCGGGCGGTCCGGGCCGGGGAGGGGGAGGCCCGGCCCGCCTCGGCCCCGGATTCGAAGGTGATCGAACTCGCCCCCGGAGCAAGGGACTTGCCGAGCCGCGGCGATCGGCTCCGGCGCACCCGCTCCGGCCCGGACGGGTCCGGCCGTCGTCGAGCGCGCGGTTCGAACGGAGACGGAACCCGGAAACACCGGCCACGGCGGCAGCCCGCGGTGGCACGATGTCTTCTGACGGTGCGTCGAGCTGCGGGGGCACACCGGGACGCGCACGGGCCACCACGGCACACCCGGCCGCCCGGCGGGCGGCGAGCGCGCGGGCACGGGTGCAGGTCCTCGTCCGGTGGAGGCGCGATGCGGTGGCTGACGGGCTGGTGCACGGGCACGCCCGGCGCGGGCACCCCGGCGCACGAGGCGATCGGCGGGATCACGCCGATCGCCGCCCGCCCCCTGTGGGCCGGACCCGACCCGCTCTGGGCCGTGGGCGACTGGCGCCCCGGGGAGATCCGCCTGGTCACCCTCCGCCCCGGCGCCGCCGCCGTGGTCACCACCGGCCCCACCGCCCCCGACCAGGCCGCGGACACCCCCGCCACCTCCCGGCTCGCCGTCCTCGGCCACTGCGGCGCCACCGACGCCGAACTCGCCGCCGGCCTCGCCGCCGCCCGCGGCGGCGCCGTCCGCCACCTGACCGCCTGGCCCGGCAGCTACACCGTCGTGCTGCGCGCCGGCACCCGCTCCACCCTGCTGCTCACCGACCTCGCCGGCACCCGGCCCGTCTTCCACACCCCGTGGGGCGGCGGCACCGCCTACGCCACCGCCGCCCTGCCGCTGGCCGACCTGGTCGGTGCCCGGCTGGACACCGGCCACCTCGCCGCCCGGCTCGCCTGCCCGGAGTCCCCCGAGGCGCTCGGCACCGGCACCCCGTACCTGGGTGTCGAGCGGGTGCCGCCCGGCCGGGTGCTCGGCATCCGCGACGGCCGCCCGTACCTGTCCGGCTACGACGACCCGGCCGGCGCCGAGCAGCCGCGCGCGGAGGCGCCCGCCGTCCGCGAACTCACCCGCGCCCTGCTGGAGTCCGTCCGCTCCCGGGTCCGCACCACCACGCCGGCCCCCGACCCGGCCGGACGGGCCAGGCTCGGCGTCGACCTCTCGTACGGGACGGCCTCCGCGACCGTCGCGCTGCTCGCCGCCGCGGTACCGCTGCCGCCGGTGCCGGTGGCCGCCGCGGCCCCGGAGGCGGCCCGGGCGGCCGCGGCCAGGAACGGCGCGGTCAAGGGCTCCTGGGCCCGCGCCGCCGTCCAGGAGCCCTCCGCCCCCGAGCAGTTGGCCGCCGTCACGCTCGGCGAGACCGGGTCCCCGGCAGGCCTCGCGCTCGCCCCCGCCACCCCTCGGCTGCGGCACACCGTGCTCGACCCCGGCCCGGAGGCCCTGCCGTACGCCGGGCTGGTCGCCGACCCGCGGACCGGCCGGCTCACCGACGAACCCGGGCCCGAACTCGTCGTCGCCGCCCGGGCCGAGGCCCGGTTCGACGCCGGCGGCACCGACCACCTCACCGGCTACGGCGCCCGGCAGGTCCTGGACGGGCACCCGGCCCGGCTCGCCGACCTCATCCGGGCCCGGCGGCCGCGCGAACTCCTGCCCCCGGTCGCCGCGCTGGCCGGTGCCGACCGGGCGACCGCGGGCGTCCTCACCGGCACCCTGCGCACCCCGCTCACCGTGGTCCGGGCCGCCCACCGGCTCTCCCGGGTCCGCTACGCCGAGGCGCTGGACGAGGCGGCCGCCAGACTGACCGCCCGGCACGTCCCGGACGGCGGCGGCACGGCGGGGGCCCGCTCGGCCGTCGACCTCGCCTGGTGCGTGCCCGGCCCGGCCGCCCGCTGGCTCTCCGACGAAGCGCTCTCGGCGGTGGCGCTGCGGCTCCGCCTGGCGGCGCGCAAACCGGCGCCCGAGGAACACCCCGGCGCGCACCGGGCCAGACACGCCCTCTACCGGCAG
The DNA here is from genome assembly GCF_042792155.1 of Kitasatospora sp. NPDC056651. Taxonomy (NCBI): domain Bacteria; kingdom Bacillati; phylum Actinomycetota; class Actinomycetes; order Kitasatosporales; family Streptomycetaceae; genus Kitasatospora; species Kitasatospora sp. NPDC056651. Next base: position 145,265 of record NZ_JBHTWX010000003.1, read on the forward strand.
GCGCGCTCCTTCCGCACCCTCGTCCACGCCGCCGAGCAGCCCGGCCAGCGGCTGCACGCGCCCTTCCTCGACAACCAGGTGGTGCGCGCGGCCCGGCTGCTGCCCGACGACGTCCGGCTCCAGCCCGGCGCCCGGCACGCCCTCCTGCGGGCCGTCCTCACCGGCGCCGGCCGCACCGACCTGCCCCCCGACTGGGGCCGAGGCCCCCGCCCCGACCGCACCGCCCTCGCCCGGACCGGCCTGCGCCTGGCCGCCGACGGCCTCGCCGAACTCTTCGACGCGCCGCTGCTCGCCGAAGCCGGCCTCATCGACCTCCGCGCCGTCCGGGCCGACCTCGCCCGGTCCGCCGACCCCGCCACCCCGGTCTCCCCGGCCACCCTCGCGGGCCTCGCCGACCTCGTCTCCACCGAGCTCTGGCTCCGCCGCGTCCACGCCCGCCGCCACGGCGCCTGCTGGACGGGCCTGCCCGGCCCCCGCCAGCCCGCCCTCACCTCCTGACCCGGGCCTGCCCGGCCCCCGCCAGCCCGCCCTCACCTCCTGACCCGGGCCGCCGGGCCGTCGCCCCGGCGGGTGCCTCGGGCTCCCGTGGGCTCCTGCGGGCTCCCGCGTTCTTCATCCCCGCCCGCCCGGCCCGTTCGTCGGGCGGTCCCCTCCCGGCCGCGCCGGGTGCCCGCGTCCGCCGCCCGCCCCCTGCGGCGCGGTTGCCGGGCCCCGGTCGGCGGGCCGGTGATGATGGCGGGGGTGTGGACCCGGGGTGAGGAGGACGTGCGGTGGCCGGTGGGAGCGCGGGGCGGGATGTGCCCGTCGTGCTGTCGGTGCTCGGGCGGCCGCCGGCGGGGCGACCGCCGGGGGTGCTGGCGGCGTGCGACGGGTCGGACGGGTCGCTGTGGGCGCTGGACCGGGCGATGACGGAGGCCGAGGTGTTCGGCCTGCCGCTGTACGTGCTCGCCGTGGTCAGTCCGGCGCCGGCCGGCTACCCGCCGGGGATGGCGGAGCTGGTGCAGGAGAGCGTGGAGACGCTGGTCGAGAGCATGGCGGACGGGCTGCGCCGCTCGGTGGCCGCCGTTCAGCGGCAGCGCTCGGCGCCGTACGCGGGGGAGCTGTCGCTGCACGTGGTGCTGGGCAATGTGATCGAGGTGCTGCTGGCGGCGGCCACCCGGCAGCACACGCTGGTGATCGGCACCCGGGGCAACGGCGGCTTCTCCCGGCTGCTGCTGGGTTCGGTGAGTTCGGCGGTCGCCCACCACGCGGCCTGCCCGGTGCTGGTGGTCCCGGCGCCGCCCGCGGCCTGACCCGGCCCGGAGGACGTCCGAGGCGGTGCCGGGAATGTGCCGAGATGGTTCATCGTTCACCCGTCTCGTACCCATCCGATCGAGACGCCCCTGGAGCCACCCGCATGAAGGTCGAAATCTGGAGCGACATCGCTTGCCCGTGGTGTTACATCGGCAAGCGCCGCTTCGAGCAGGCCCTGGCGGAGTTCCCGGGCAAGGAGCGGGTCGAGGTCGTCTACCGCCCGTACCAGCTGGTCCCGGACGCCCCCGCGACGGCGAGCCCGCACCGCGCCTGGCTGGCCGAGCGTTACGGCCCGCAGTCGGTGGCGATGGACGCGCGGGTGGCCGAGCTGGGCCTCGCCGAGGGCATCACGTACGACTTCGACGCCGCGCTGCACGCCAACACCTTCCTGGGCCACCGCCTGCTGCACCTCGCCGAGGCCGAGTACGGCGCGGCCGTCCAGGGGCGGCTGAAGGAGGCGCTGCTGAAGGCGCACTTCTCCGACGGCGTCGACGTCGGCGACCGCGCCGCGCTGACCGACGTCGCGGTGGCGGCCGGTCTGGACCGGGACCGGGTGGTCGGCTACCTGGCGGGCGACGAGGGCACCGCCGAGGTCGACGCCCAGCTGGCCGAGGGCCGGGAGCTGGGCATCAGCGCCGTGCCGACCTTCGTCTTCGAGGGCAAGTGGGCCGTCCAGGGCGGCCAGGACGCCGAGACCTTCCGCAAGGTGCTGGAGCAGGTCGCCACCGAGATCGGCGAGCGCCGCCCCGCCCCGGTCCAGGTCGCCCCGGCCGGCGAGGCCTGCGCGGACGGCTCCTGCGCCATCTGACGGCTCCTGCGCCATCTGGCGGCGGGGCGCGCACGTGCCCGCACGGCACCGCGAGCCCGAAGCCCGAGGCCCGCTCCGGGACTTTCCGGAGCGGGCCTCGGTCATGTCACGGGCGGGGCTCCCGTCAGGAGCACCGGAAGCGGGCCTGCGCCCAGTCCGCGACGTTCAGCGCCGACCAGATCCCGTTCACCGGCGTGACCACCAGCTTGATCGACTCCTGTCCGGCCAGCGGCACGTGCACCGGTACCGCGCGGTCGCCGGTGGCCAGCGTCCGGGAGCGCCACAGGGTGCTGCCGTCGCCGCCCAGGACGGAGAAGACGACTCCGCCCGGCGAGAGCGTGGCGTCGTCCACCCCGGCCACCGCGTCGAAGGACGCGCATTCACGGTTGAGGTCGATCACGGTGGTCGCCGGAGCGTGCACGGTGATCGTGTGCGAGTGGTAGCTGCCGCCGATCCAACCGCCGTCCCGCTGCCAGAACTTGTCGCTGCCCTTCTGCCGGATGCTCGGCTCGGGCGGCGGCACCCGGTTGTTGCCGGGCTTGAGCACGGGCATCGAGTCGGCCCAGAAGTCGCTGAGCACGGGCGGCGTCGGCGTCGGCGTGGGCGTGGGTGTGGTGACGGTCGGCGTCGGCAGGGTCGGCAGGGTGGGCGTCGGGATGACCGGCACGTCGGGCGTGGGCAGCGGCGGCAGCGTCGGCAGGGACACGACCGGGGGAGTGACGGTCGGCTCCGGGGCCTGCGAGGCCTCCGGGCTGCCGGTCGCGGGTGCACCGGGCTGCGGTGCCCTGGTGGTGGCGGGCGGCGGAGCGGGTCTGCTCCCGGTGGCCGGCCCGCTGCCGGCGGGGTCCGGCGCGGGCGCGCCCGGGGCCGGAGCGGCGCTGCCGGGCGGCGCGGCCGGGGCCGCGGTGCTCCCCGCCGGGGGTGCGGGCG